>CAZPEE010000079.1:3609-9164 GCA_964585525.1 uncultured Cocleimonas sp. | reverse complement strand
ACAAAATGACCTGACGGGCTGTTTTCCCGGCCCGTCAAATCGAAGCGTTTACCGCTACAGGTATCTTTTAAGGTTTTGCCATTAAAAAATAATGGACAATGACCTGAATCACCCGCATTAAAAAAGACAAAATAATCAGTAAAAATGGAACGTGATTGCTGGTTCAATTGCTGTGGTTCACCTGTTTTTTGTATGAGCTGACCTACTGAACGCTTCAACACTGCCACTTCACGACCATTCCAGGCTATTTTTCGAATCTCACCCTGAGCCATTCCGGTAAGGTTAAGGGTGACTGTTTTATCCCTGGAATCGTCTTTAGCGCCATTTGAACCCAAAAACAACGAATTGATGAAAACGACGAGCAAAATCAAGGCCGCTATTAACGTCATCACTTTTAAAATCACACGGTATATCAGGCGTTGTTTTTGCATCTGTATTAATTAGTCAAAATACCCGTATTATAAGCTAGCGATTCAATGAACACTCTGTTAATTTACCCGGATGAGCAAATCAAACAGTAAACGAAAAATTCTGGTTACCAGTGCACTTCCCTATGCCAATGGCCCTATTCATTTAGGCCACATGGTGGAATATATCCAGACCGATATCTGGGCGCGTTTTCAACGCCTGCGTGGCAATAGCTGCATCTATGTTTGCGCCGATGATGCTCACGGTACACCCATCATGTTGCGCGCCCAGCAGGAAGGCATTGAGCCTCAGGAATTGATTGACAACATGAAAGCAGAGCATGAAAAAGACTTTGCTGATTTTCATGTGGCTTTTGATAATTTCCACACGACGCATTCTGACGAAAACCGCTACTTTTCTGAAAAAATTTACCTTGCGGCTAAAGCCAAAGGCCATATTGAAACCCGTACTATCAAACAGGCGTACGACCCCGAAGCCAACATGTTTTTACCAGACCGGTTTATTAAAGGCGAATGCCCAAAATGCGGTGCTGCTGATCAATATGGTGATAATTGCGAAGTGTGCGGGGCAACGTATTCTACCACTGACGTTAAAAACCCCTATTCTGTTGTCACGGGTGCCAAACCCATAGAAAAGGACAGCGAGCATTACTTTTTTAAGGTCAGCGACTATGCAGGCTTTTTGAAAACGTGGGTCAACAGTGGCGCAGTACAAAAAGAAATCGCCAACAAGATGAATGAGTGGCTGGATGGTGGATTGAATGACTGGGATATTTCCCGTGATGCACCTTATTGGGGTTTTGAGATTCCTGGCACCAAAGACAAGTATTTCTATGTCTGGCTGGACGCACCCATCGGCTACATCGCCTCATTCAAAAACTACTGTGATCGAACAGGGATTGACTTTGATGAATACTGGAAACAGGATTCCAAAACCGAGTTATACCATTTTATCGGTAAAGACATTGCCTATTTCCATACGCTATTCTGGCCGGCTGTTTTAAAATCTGCTGATTTCAGGCTTCCAACGGGTGTTTTTTGCCACGGTTTTTTAAATGTAAACGGGCAAAAAATGTCTAAATCACGCGGCACCTTTATTCAGGCGCGGGTATTTTCAGAGCACCTGGCAACGGAACCGCTACGCTATTATTATGCCGCAAAGCTTAGCAATACGGTGGATGATATTGACCTTAACTTACAGGATTTCCAGCAACGCATAAACAGTGACCTGGTTGGAAAGGTGGTTAATATCGCGTCACGCTGTGCAGGGTTTATTACCAAGAAATTTGATAAGCAGCTATCCACAACATTAGCAGATGAAGCACTCTATCAACAGTTTGTAGATGCGGGTGACAATATCGCTAATGCTTATGAAGACCGGCGTTACAGTAAAGCGATGCGCGAAATCATGGCACTGGCAGATATTGCCAACCAGTATGTTGATGAAAAACAGCCGTGGGTACTCATCAAAGATGGGGACCAACAGCAGGAAGTGCAGGATATTTGTTCTCAAGGCATCAATATGTTCCGTGCATTGATAACTTACCTTAAGCCTGTTTTGCCAGAATTGGCGGAGAAATCAGAAGCTTTTCTAAATGCCGGGGAATTACACTGGAACAGCGTCTCATCCCCCCTGCTCGCGCATGAGATCAATAAATTCAAGCCACTGATGACACGCATCGAAGAAGATAACGTTAATGCCATGCTGGAGGCAAACAAGGAACAGCTTAGCGTCGCGGCTAACTTGCACGCTAAAACAGGACAAACCGGAAAATCACAGGATTCCCAATTAGCCAAAGATCCCATAAGTCCAGTCATCGAATATGATGACTTTGCCAAAATTGATTTGCGTGTTGTAAAAATTCTCAAAGCCGAGGCAGTGGAAGGTGCGGATAAATTATTGCGGCTAACACTGGCGCTTGATGATCATGGTAATGAAAAACGCAATGTTTTTGCCGGTATCAAATCCGCCTACAAGCCCGCTGACCTTGAAGGAAAAATGACGCTAATGGTTGCCAACCTTGCCCCACGCAAAATGCGCTTTGGTGTATCAGAAGGCATGGTGCTAGCCGCAGGGCCTGGTGGTGAAGAGCTTTACTTACTGAGCCCCGATGAGGGCGCAAAAGCCGGGATGCGGGTCAAATAACCCGCATCAAATGTGATGTATGAGATGATATGTATGAGATTTAGAACGTCTTAATCAAAACTAATCGTGTTATGGACTTCTGTTGATGTCCAGACATCATTATTGTTAATTCTATAAATCCTGACTTGTTTCAGTTTTTTTGTATCGCCAATGTAACGCAAATCCAGCAAGATGCCGCTTGTTGTCGTATTGCCTGACATTAACATCCACAGGCTATATTCATTACTTCCGTTATAATCCAGCCTGATAAGGTTTTTAAAAATAGATTTTTCATAGACCCCATTTTCAGGTGCGGAGGTATTACCATTGTCTTCTTTGGTCAATGTGAAAGCACTATCATTCGGATTAAAATTGATAATTTCTTTTTTCCCTTCAATCTCTAGCGTGATTGTTTTCCCAGCCAGATTATCCGTACTTAATGAAATTGCTTTATTAAGCTCGCCTTGTATCTTGGCGTTTTTTGGTGTCCCGCCACTACAAGAAGCGTTTTTTGCCGTGATTTTCTGGTTATTATCATCCTCTTTTTCAGTGGTACAAACAATCGTCGCAGGATTCGTGTAGGTCACTTGTAACTTATCATTGGAAATTGCCCAGTTATAATTACCCGACAACGCTTTATCATTATCATTTAACACAAAGCCAGTTTCTTCGACCGTCGATGTATCAAATAAAAGGATAAAACCATTCGCAGTAGCCGTTTGTATCACTTCGTTTGAAAAGAAAGCACGTTTTGTAAAATCACCTGATGCAAACTTTTTGGGATCAGATGATGGCGTAATCTCATCTTCAAACTGGATACCATCACACGCCATAAGCGTCATGCACAACAAGATTAAACTCAGAATTTTCATTTTTCCCCCTTGCTTTGAAAACAAACTCACCCGGATTTGTGCATTCTTAAATTCTATGGATTATCAATATATTTCAATATAATATAATTGATATTTAAAAGCTAACGAATTCCATTGTTAATAGATTTCAGGTTCAAGCCTCATAATATGACCCAAAGCCTTGCGGATATCCGAAAGTGTCGGGGGTTCAACCTCAGAAGGACTATTTTCCACACCACCACACTCAAGCAAATAAACACCGGGGTTTTTAATCGAATGAACACGCATGCTAACCACCTCAAGAATATCTGAAGGTGTACTATCAATAAGTCGATAGGACACTTTTCTAAAAACTAACTGGTCAGGTAGCTGATTACCGGCGATTAATCTCATTTCAACGCGGCTACTTTTGACAATAAACGTATCCGGTACAATCTCGCGTTTTGTAGCCGCGACATTGCGAAAACGCATATAACAAAATGGTTCAAATCGACTATGCTTGCCACCCTTGTTTTGTCCATTTTGAATATATAATCCTGCTTTACCAGGCATGATATGCAGCGACCTTGTTAAGAACAATTTTGAACCAATGGGTGGATAGGCATAGGAAGAATGGATAGTATGATTTGAGCTGCATCCCGTAATACCGGAGAACAAGCCTAATAAACCGTATAAAAATACGGAAGTGAACAATCGTTTAATCATTTTATCCTGCCAGTGGTTTATCCTGCTAAAGATTATAGCCTAATACTTTCATACGTTGTGCAAACAAAAATCCCTGCATAAGCAGGGATTTTTGTAGCTTGTTTAGTTAAACGATTAAGCAGCTGCTTTGTAGTCACCAATATCTGCAACGGGTATTGGGCGGCTGTAATAATAGCCCTGACCGAAGTCAATACCCATTTTTGTTAATAAACCTGCTGTTTCTTTATTTTCAACCGACTCGGCCACGGTAAAGATATCCATGGTTTGTACGACACTATTAACGGCTTCAACCATGGCTGCATCCACACTGTTTTCACTCATTTTTCGGACAAAAGTGCCATCAACCTTAAGATATTTAATGGGTAATTCACGTAAATAATTCAGCGATGAAAAGCCACTACCAAAATCATCCAGAGAACCACAACAACCTAGGGCTACCAAACCAGTAAATAGCGATTGCACCTTGGAAAAATTCGCCAGGGCATCCGATTCAGAAACCTCAAAACAGAGCTGCGAAGCATCTACATCATGCTCTTCCAGTAAAACACGTACAAAATTTGTAAATTCAACATCATTAATCGTGTCGGAAGAAATATTGATACTAAATAAATTCTTCTCAGAAATGTTTTCTTTTTTATTCATGATGCCAATCATTTCAATAATTCTTGATACCACCCAGCGATCAACGCTACCCATCAAGCCCAAACGTTCTGCCGTTGGCATAAAACTACCTGGCTTTAGGATTTTACCTTCATGTTTCAAACGCAACAGAACCTCGAAGAAATTTGCTTTTTCTTCAACGCCCTCTTCAGGTGATAATGCCGTCACGGGTTGCACATATAACTCATATTCATCTTTTTCAATGGCATTTTTCAAAGTGCTTTCCCATGAATCCTCATTATCTTCATCTTTTGATAATGAGATTTCGTGACGTTCCATTTCTTTGATAAACAACTGATTCCTGCCTGCTTTCTTGGCTGAATAACACGCCTCGTCCACAGCAACCATAAGATGGCCAATATCAGCAATTCGATAGCCTGAATCAAATTCCAGTGCGCCAATACTGACACCCACCACAAACGTATTTTGACGCCAGATAAAGCGGAAATTACGTACATCATCCAGAATACGGTTCAAGATGAGTTTTGCTGTTTTGATATTACAATTGGGTAATAAAATTGCAAATTCATCACCACCAATGCGCGCCAATTTATCGGTCGAACGCAAACGCTTCGAGAACATTTCAGAAATTTGGCGTAACAATTCATCACCAGCAGCGTGACCACAGACATCATTCACAGTTTTGAAATGATCCAGATCCATATAAACCAAGACATTGGCATTTTTACTACTTTCATTTTCAGCAATCACCAACTCCATAAAATTCTGAAAACTGTGGCGATTAATCAAACCTGTTAGCGAATCCCTGGATGCCTGGTCAAACAA
>CAZPEE010000079.1:0-3509 GCA_964585525.1 uncultured Cocleimonas sp. | reverse complement strand
CGCACCGAATGAAACGTCAAACCCAGTGCAATCGCCAACACCATCAAAACAGCTTGAAACAAAGGCAAATACAATTGGACATTCGAATTACTCCCTTTATCAACAGCATAGACCTGCCAGGCTGCAAGGGTCACACTTAAAACGATTAAAAGAAAAATAGTGGCGAATGGAAGAAACTTTTGCCCTTTTGGCTGTGTTATTGTTATTTTCATAGTATGTGACTCATCTAGTGAGTTGATTATTTTTATTATGTTTATACGATAATAACGGTTAAGCGGTAATAATTCACTGATGATCCGACAAAAGGGCATAAATAAAACCAATCTGACCAACAATAACATAACAATATGCGCCAAAATTCTTGCATGCCTGTGTTTGATAAAGTTTGTTTTGTCCGCTTTTCTCAAGTAGCATCAGCATCCAGACTTAGCAAAGATTCGTTTATTGTTTTATTAAACCTCGCTCAAACCAGGTACTCTCGGCACGATGAAATCTCTATTACATATTTTTACCTTTTCACTGTTCTTCCTGTTACTTTCAAATACTACTTTTGCCATTGAGCAGGATGAACTATTAAAGCCTGATGTTGCCTTTCAGCCATCCCTCACGGAAATTTCTACCGATAAAATCAAAGCCTCATGGAAGATTGCGGATGGTTATTATTTATACCGTAAACGTTTTTCATTTGAAAGTGACACACCCGGCATTACCCTGGGCACACCTGTTTTTCCAAAAGGGAAAATAAAAGAAGATCCTGCCTTTGGCACGGTAGAAACCTATCGGCATAATGTCTCCATAGAAATCCCCATTATGCGCACTAACCCGGAGCCTGCAACGCTTTCCCTAAAAACCAAATCACAGGGTTGTGCCGACATCGGGGTCTGTTATCCACCTCAAAAAAGAACCCTGACACTGAAACTTGCAGCAAACGATACACCAACAACACCAGCAACAAGTCCCACAAATAAAGCTTTTAACCTGGCAAAAGAATTAGGTATAAGCACCCTGGGTGATTCGAATGCCCCACTGCCACCCGATGAGGCCTTTGCCTATGATATTAGCGCTACAGACAAACACACCCTGGATGCACATTGGCAAATCACCAAAGGACACTACCTTTACCAGCACAAAATAAAATTTACGCTGGTCGATCCGCTAGAAGGCATATCTTTAGGCAAACCTGTATTGCCTGAAGGCAAAAAAGAGCACGATGAATACTTTGGCGATATTGTCATTTACAATCATGATTTTGACGTCAAAATTCCTGTTGTGGGCAATGCCGAAAGCATAACCGTTAAAACATCTTATCAGGGCTGTTCCAAACTCACCGGTATTTGTTACCCACCACAACACAAAACACAAACCATTAATCTTGCTGCCGCACCTCAAAACACAAGCACCGCAACGAATAAACAAGCAGCTGCCTCTCTGGTAAAAAACACGGCTTCACACACTTCCGGCTCACCAACTGAAGCTGACAGCATAACCCTGGGTAGTGCCAAAACCATAACAACCGGCAACAGCTTCCTCGACAAAAGCCTAAACAGCAAAAGCCTCTGGAGCATATTCCTTGCAGCACTTGGTGCGGGTCTGTTACTTGCCTTCACCGCCTGCATGTACCCCATGATACCGATTCTTTCCAGCATCATTGTCGGCCAGGGGAAAAAAGTCTCCATGTTAACAGGCCTGGGGTTATCAGCCGTTTATGTACTAGCTCTGGCAGTTACCTTCGGTGTTATTGGAGCGATAACCGCTTCGGTTGCCGGCGGCATAGGGATTCAGGCCTATTTCCAAAACCCCTGGGTACTCACTGCCTTTGCACTGTTATTTATCGTACTCGCTTTCAGCATGTTTGGTTTTTATGATATTCAGGTTCCCGCCGCGCTACAAAACAAATTATCCAATTTAAGCAACAAACAAAAAGGTGGCTCCCTCATTGGCGTTGCCATAATGGGATCTTTATCCGCACTCATCGTCGGCCCCTGTGGCGGTCCCGTTTTAGCGGCCATGCTCGGTTATGCTGCGGCTTCCTCCAATGTGGCAAACGGCTTTGCCGCTTTATTTGCGCTTGGCCTGGGCATGGGTTTACCACTTTTGATCGTGGGAGCTGGCGGAGGCAAACTGCTACCCAAAGCCGGCAACTGGATGACTGCTGTTAAAGCGACGGCAGGCGTGATTCTTCTGGCTGTAGCACTGGTCATACTGGAACGTATGCCACAATTATTCCCATCAGGTTTTACCATGCTACTCTGGTCTTTACTATTTATCATCAGTGGTATTTACCTTGGTGCATTCAGTTCATTAAAACCCGATACAAGCAATTGGTATAAACTCTGGAAAGGCCTGGGTGTAGCTGCTGTCATTTACGGCGCCATTGTCATGGTTGGTGGCAGAATGGGCGGACTAACGGTCACTGATCCACTTTATGGTATAAAAAGTGGGAGCAGCAGGACGCATGTCTCATCCCAGGGTAATATGAACATGCCCGTTGAACACGTCATGTTTAAACGCATAAAATCCAGTGACGACCTCAAAAAAGAAATATTACTCGCCAAACAACAAGGTAAAGCCGTAATGCTGGATTTTTATGCCGATTGGTGCCTCTATTGTAAAGGCTATGAGCGCTATGTTTTCCCTGATCCATCCGTGAGGCACTACCTGGACAAGATGGTACTCCTGCAAGCCGACGTTACCGATATGGACAAAACCGACGAAGCACTGATGAAACTACTGGGCGTATCATTACCACCCGCTATTTTATTCTTTGACAAGAATGGCAAAGAAATACCGGCTTCACGTATTCTGGGTGATATGAAAGCACCTGCATTTGCAGCCCACCTTGGCAAGTTTTTTAACTAACCTTATAAAAATAAAACACACCCTATGAAAAAAACACATATTGCCATCATCATCCTTCTCATGATCGGTCTCGCAGGCGCATACGGCTATCGAAAATATACCCAGCGTGACCCGGTTTTTGAACCCAACCAGGCTGGTAAAATAGCCCCTGATTTTGCAATCCCCTCCCTATCGGGTGATAAAATCAAACTCAGCGACTACAAGGGAAAACTGGTATTACTTAATTTCTGGGCAACCTGGTGTCCCCCCTGCCGCACGGAAATACCCGGCTTTATCAAGGTACAAAATACGTTTAAGGATAAGCCATTCACGATTATTGGCCTCGCCATTGAAGATAAAAGGGCCGTTGAACAATACGTCAAACACATTGGCATCAACTACCCGGTCGGTTATGGCATAGAAATGACACACGATGTTACAACGGCCTACGGCAACCCGGACGGCGCACTACCCTATAGTGTACTCATTAGCAAAGACCAGAAAATTTTAGCGGTCTACGCCGGTATTATTCATGAAGACAAATTAACCAAAATGATTGAACAGAATCTATAACCTGGATCGACAGTGAGGTTACGGATCCAGGTATAAACTTAGCGTTTATTTAACACAGTTAAATAGACGATAAAATAGAACGAAATATGCTTGATCTT
>CAZPEE010000078.1:0-9182 GCA_964585525.1 uncultured Cocleimonas sp. | reverse complement strand
AAACATTTTCAGGGCAGGCGACGACCTCCTGTATTAGCTGGAAAAGGGGATATTCCATGGCATGTCCCATTTCGCCATAGCCAAGGATCAAAACCTTGTGTTGTTTTGTCATTTGTTAAAACCTTTGTATTAAAAATGATTTATTGCTGATTTCATCCTATAAGTTAGTACATATGAGCCAAAGACACATCATTTATGTTCCGGGGAAAAACCCAAAGCCACCTTCTGGTCATCACCGTGAAATGTTATGGCTGACTCTATTGGAAGGCGTTCGTCGTGAAGACCCGCAAATAGCCAGTGATTTAAAAAGACATGCTGATTCTTTCAAACTCATCGCCTGGAATTATATTTACTATAAAAGCCACGAAGATCACAGTGACCAGGTGCGATGGATTGAGGCGCTTATCAAGAAAAAAGAGCCGACAGAACGTGATATTAGAGAAGCCAAGGCCTGGAAACACAAACTGGATAAAGCCATCTACAAAGCCATAGATCAACTGCCTTCATTGATACAGGTATTGCCCCGCACAGCACGCTTAACGGCAGAAGAACTGGATCGTTATTTCAAGAATGAAGACAAGATCGCCAGTCAGGTACGTGAGCAGTTAAAACAGGCACTACGGCCAATGTTAGAAGAGGGGCATAAAGTCTTGCTTATCGGGCATAGCCTGGGTTCCGTCATTGCCTATGATTCTTTGTGGGCACTTTCACAGTTAGAACACCACCCCGGTAAAATTGACCTGTTCCTGACCATTGGTAGCCCGCTGGGTATGAACTATGTACAAAAACGATTGCTGGGGAGTAACTATAAAGATCATCATAAAAAGTATCCCGCCAACATTCGCAACTGGGTCAACATTACAGCAGTAGGCGACATTACCCCTTTAGACAGAAGCCTGGCGGATGATTACAAAGACATGTTAAAACCCGGCATGACAGAATCAATTAAGGATTACTCCAAAGGGATTTATAACTACTTTAGAAATCAAAACGGCCTGAACTTTCACCGCTCCTATGGTTATCTGGTTAACCCAGTCGTGGGTAAAGTGATTGCACAATGGTGGAAAGATTCTGCGGAATGATGATGAAGCTGTTTGCCTGTAAATATTTTGATGAGAGCTTCTTGTGAAGCAAAGTTAGGGAAATTTGGTATTATGTCATTTAGCATAATCATAAAGAAAGTAATTCAATGAACTTCAAGAACTGGCTTTTACAAATCGGCAAATCAGAAAGATCAGCGCAAAGTTATTCTGGCGCTATATCTGGTGCGATTACCCAATGGGCTAAACAAGCTGGACTAATCCAAGGAAACCTCATTGATATTGATAACATCAAAGAATTTACTCAGTTATCAAAAGTATTACGAAAACTTGACCTTTTCATAGAGCCTGATACTCGGGGTAAGGGCATGTACCGTGCTGCGCTTAACCACTATGCAAAATACCTTGAGGATGTTAACCAAGAGGATATCAAAGACGATATTGAGACGCTCCTTGATAATAAAACCATCGGGAAGACAGAAAAATCTCAGCTGATAAGTGCAAGGTTGGGGCAGGGTAAATTTAGGCGTTTTCAGATTGACCATTGGCAGTGTTGTGCTTTGACAGGTTATTCTGATACTCGATTTTTGGTTGCTTCGCACATCAAACCATGGCGGGATGCTGATAATACTGAACGGTTAGATTGTTATAACGGGCTGTTATTGTTGCCAAACTTGGATAAAGTATTTGACTTGGGTTTTATCACGTTTAAACCGACAGGCGATATTATCATTTCTAAGCACCTCGAAAGTTTTAAGACATTGGGGCTTTCACGGGATATGAAGCTGGATTTGCAAGAAGCCCATTTAAACTATATGTCTTATCACCGGGACGTGGTATTTGAGAAAGGCTTCAACTCATAAGCAAGCATATTAACTAAACTTCTATCCGCTAAATTCCCCCTGTTTCATGAGCCATGTCAACCCTGTATGCTTAATGGATGACTTTGCGCATATATTCTTCAACTGATATATAGTAAATTAGCAAAGTGGTTACTGGTTGTATGGATGCTTTCACCCTGTGAGTGTGTTCTGATAAGGCATTAATTTCCATATAATTCATTATCTTATTCCTTGTAAAAGCGTTCAACTGAGGAATCTGGTTTTAACCAGTTTTTCAGTGTGCATATTCAGACGGGCTTTCAAAAATGAAAACAAGATTAAACGGGCTTAAGCTGTTTTTTGTTATTCCAATTTTATGTGTTCATAGCATCTTTACATCTGCGGTAATTGCAGCGCCGCTGCCTTCGGTTGAGGCGATTTTATCGTTAAAAGCCAATATCAAGAATGGTAAGGATGTTTTTACGACATGTTCTTTTTGTCATTCGCCACAGGGTTGGGGAACGCCTGACGGTTATTATCCGCAATTGTCGGGGCAGCTTCCGGGTGTGCTTGCCAAGCAGTTGGTTGATATTCAATCGGGAAACAGGGATGTGCCTACCATGATCCCGTTTTCTAATGCTATTTTTTATCGGGGTAAGCAGGATGTGGCTGATCTGATTGCCTATATTTCCTCCTTGCCGATGAGCCCTGAAAATGGCGTTGGTTTAGGTGATAGCCTTGCGCTGGGGGAGAAGCTATATAAGAAGGATTGCCAACATTGCCATGCTGAAAAGGCGCAGGGCAATGGTGATAAATATTATCCTTTGCTGCAAGGGCAGCATTATCCGTATCTGTTAAGGCAAATGCAGTGGATCAAGAATGGCCAGCGAAAAAACGGGGATGAGGATATGGTTAAAACACTGGCTTCCTATTCCAACCGCGATATGCAGGCGGTTGCGGATTATATTTCCAGAATTAAACCTCCCGTTAAAAAGCTGGCTAAAAGTAGTGATTGGAGAAATCCTGATTTTGATGCCAATTTCGTGAGTGCGCCATGGTTACGTCACCAAAAGTTGCCTCATGAACAACGCTTACATAAAAAAATACGCTAAAGGAATAGCCGGGGATGATTGTGATGAGGATGATACAGCGACTAATAATAGTGTTTGGCATCTGCCTGCTGCTTTTTAGCACCCTGTTTTTTAGCACCATAACAGCAAATGCTAATGAGCCTTTTGATACTTCTGAGTTGGAAGATATCCTGCTGATGAGTGCATACGATGGCGATATCAAAAAGGTCAAAGCATTAATAAGCAATGGCATCAATATCAATGCAAAGGGTGATAATGGTGAAACAGCGTTATTGGCGGCTGTCAATTCCGGTAAGGGTGATGTTGTGGCGTTATTGCTTGCTTATGGCGCCAATATTGAGGAGCAAAACTTTCAAAAATCAACGCCGTTGATTATTGCCTGTCAGTACGGCCATGCACATATTTCCGCAATGCTGATTGAAATGGGCGCGAATATGAATGCGCGGGATTATAATGGTTATGATCCGCTCATGATTGCCGCTGCTCGCGGGCATGATTTGATTGTGCGTCAATTATTAGCTTTTGGGGCAGATTCCACGAAGACGAATAAACATGGCAACACGGCGTTGATACTTGCCATGTACGATGGACATCTCCCCGTCGTCAAAACGTTGCTTGAAAAAGGCAACAAAAAACAGCTTTTTATAAAGAATAAACGTGGGCAGACAGCGCTTGATTTTGCCAACGCTTTGAAAAAACCTGAAATGATTAAGGCGATAAAAAAAGCGCTGAAAGATTGATTACCGCCTTGCCTGCAATACCACAAATTTCTTGTTTGATGCCAATGTACGGCACTGGCCGAATAGTTTTTTTAGTTTGCTGTGGTAGCCCAGATGGCGGTTGCCGATAACCCAGAGTTCCCCGCCTGTATGGAGTTGTTGCCGGCTTTGTTTGAACATTTTCCAGGCTGTTTCATCGCCCATGCTGTGTGCCTGATGGAAGGGTGGGTTGCAAAGGATCAGATCAGCGCGATGATCAGGGTCGAATTGATCAAGGCTGTCGCTTACGGTAAAGCTGGCGTCTTTTGCGCCAGAATCAAACGGGATATTGGCGATATAGTTGCTTCTGGCCGAGTCGATTGCCATGTAGGACTCATCAACAAAGCTGATGTTGCTATTTGGCTGTTGTTGTTGCAATAGCCGTTTTGCCATGATGCCGAGTACGCCATTGCCGCAGCCAAGGTCAATAATGTGCTTTAGCCCGTTTTTTTCAGGCAGGTGTTTTTGTAGCGCCTCAAGCATAAAGCGTGCGCCAATATCCAGGTGGTCTTTGCTAAACACATTGGCATGGTTGCTGAGTGTGATGTTTAGCCCGGTATCACTGAATGATTTTGGGTAAGCCGTCTTTAGCGGAGATTTATGGTCATTCTTGCTAAAGATCAGGCGTGCTTTTTTGCGCGCCAGTGATGTACGTGTCGTGCCGATGATGTTTTCAAACAGGTTTAACGTTGAGGTGTGAATATGTCTTGCCATGCCCGCTGCAATGAGGGTGCTTTGTTCGAAGATATGTGGTTTTAGCAGGCTAAGCTGGTATTCCAGCAAGGCAGAGGTTTTGGGGATTTTAATCAGTACCAGGTCATACTGTTCAACCAGCTCGCTGGTGCTGGGGATTGCCTGAAGTTTGTCTTCGAGCTGGTTAAGACGGAGGTTGTTAACAGCAGCCTGATGTGCGCTAAAGGAATCCGACCAGCTATGCACTGGGAGTTCATGTAACGAAACAGCCAGCGCACCAAAGGCATCGTTAATGAGTAAAATCGGTTTGCCGGACGTGCCTGGTAAGGCTTGCTCAGCAAGGTGGTTGAGAAGGTATTCATCTGCCGCATCCCAGGCGCGAAGTGGATTAGTTTTTGCTTTGGCTGGAACATGGTTGCGTTGTAGCCTGTAGCTACCAAGCGCTGTTTCAAGGATTTGCATGAGCTTTGCACGATGGTTTGTATGTTACCTGTTTGCGGCGCGTGTTTGTATCTGTCACAGGCAAATCACGGGCGAATTTACAGTTCCCGCACAACACGAAAGCCCAGGTTGGTATCCATTTCATCATACAGCCGTTTCTTGCGGGATGCACTACGCGCCCACACGGCAGCATCAAACCACGAGCCACCCTTGGTAACGATCCAGTTACTGATCTTGTCGGGGTTGCTGCCATCGCGGTTCGCATTCAGATGGGTATCGTGCCAGGGTGTACTGGTCATTTCCCAAACATTACCGTGTACATCATATAGCCCCCAGTCGTTGGGTGCTTTGGTGCCTACTTCAATCGCCTGGGCCATTGGCGTACAACGGGGCAGATACCAGCGCTTTTTCTGTTTCGCTTCGTTGTAAGGGAACAGTGCATTGAAGTGGACTTCCTTACAGGTCACATCGTCGCCGTAATGGAATGCTGTGGTGGTTCCAGCACGCGCTGCGTATTCCCATTCTGATTCTGTGGGTAAGCGGTAACGCTGGCCGGTTTGTTTGCTTAACCAGTCCAGATATAACTGCGCATCGTGATAGCGGATATTGATCACCGGCTCTTTACCTTTTGACCAGATTAGTTCAGGTCGCAGATGCCATTCTGTATCGTTGCGGAATTGCTCAAAATCGTCTGCAGTGACAGTAAAACGGCCAATAGCAAAAGGTGTTGTGATATGTGAATAATGCTGTGGATACTCTTCTTTGAAGTGTCCAAATTCATTCTCAGTGGAACCCATTTCGTATTGTCCAGCGGGGATGATGGCTAATTCGGGTGCCTTGCTGCCATTTTTCATGGTGTCAGAAAAATGAACCGGCAGCCCCAGCTCTTGCGCTAATTCTTTTTGTAGCTCAATAATGGCCGTGCCGTTTAATTCGGGCAAGAATGGTTTGCTGGTAGTGGATTGCAATGTGTTTTCTGAAACGTCCATAATCAGGTCAGTATTTTGTTTAAATGTGTGAAAGCCAGATATTATGCTGATTAATCATCGAATGACAAGGCAATAGATCATTGACATGGCCAGAATATTTTGCTTGGGTGAAACAGGATAGAATATTAAATAATAATTAAAGATAATACCAAGCATTTATTGCCAATAGATAAGATAGCAGGATACAATCTGCGCGTTTGTGTTTGTACATTTCACCCCAATGAATGTATAGGTGTATCTCAGTTTGAGGGATGCATCCGTTTGAAATTACAACACACATTTTATTTAAACACGGAGTTAAACCTATGCCTTGGAATGAACCAGGTGGTGGTAAAGATAAAGACCCGTGGGGCAGTAAAAACAGCTCCAGCGGTGATAGATCAAATAATATCGAAGATATCACAAAGAAAATGAATGAAAAACTGGGCGGGCTTTTTGGCAAGTCTGGCGGTGGGTCTGGTGACGGGCCAAGCATGACAACCCTGGCGTTGATAGCGTTGGTTGCCCTGTTTGCCTGGCTGGCAACCGGTTTTTATACCATCGGTGCAGCCGAACAGGGTGTGGAGTTTCGTTTTGGTGCGTACAAACGTCTAACCGAACCGGGCTGGCACTGGCAATTCCCCCGTCCCATTGAATCGGTTGAAATCGTCAATGTGGATAAGGCTCGTGAGGCAGAAGACGATAATATTCATATGCTAACCAAGGATGAAAATATTATTAACCTGTCGGTGAGCGCTCAGTATAAAGTCAAAGATGTTAAAGATTATCTGTTTAATATTATCAAACCGGATTTTGAGAGAGACCAGCCCCAGGGTACGTTGTATCAGGTTATGCGTAGTGCATTAAGGGAAGTCGCAGGTAGAAATACGCTGGATATGATTTTAACTGAAAATCGTGCCTCTATTGCTGCAGAAACACAAAAAGTGATGCAGGATATTCTTGATCAATATGGTTCGGGCCTGGAGTTAATCAAGGTTAACTTAACCAACGCGACTGTGCCACGGGAAGTCAAAGAAGCCTTTGATGATGTCAACAAGGCGCGAGAAGATTTAGAGCGCTTTAAGCATGAGGCAGAAACCTACGCCAAACGTGTCGTTCCGGTCGCCAAAGGTAAGGCATCGCGTTTACTTGAGAATGCATCTGCCTACAGGAGCCGGATAGTCGCACGTGCAGAAGGTGATGCTGCGCGTTTTTCCCAGTTGGAAGCAGAATACCGAAAAGCGCCGGAAGTTACACGCAAACGCCTTTATCTGGAAACCATTGAAGGTGTCTACAAGAATAGTAAAAAAGTCTTAATTGATGCTAAATCAGGTAATAACATGCTGTATTTGCCATTGAACCAAATACAACGTTCAACAACGGCACCAGATGAGTCGAATAATGCGGCAATATCTGCTGGAATGAACGAGATATTAAGGCAGCAGCAACGGCAGCAGCAACAACAAAGTATCCGTGATACTTCGCGTAGCGGTGTTAGACAGGGGCGTTTCCAATGAAAAATGGCATAATAGTTTTACTGGTTGCTTTCGTTTTATTTTTATTGACAGCAACGTATACGGTTGATCAACGAGAAACGGCAATTAAACTTTATTTCAATGAGATTGCAGAAACGGATATTCAACCCGGTTTACATTTTAAATGGCCGTGGGCAAATAATATCAAGAAGTTTCCGACACGCATCTTGACACTGGATGCGCAACCAGATGATTTTATCACCAGCGAGAAAAAGTCCTTAATGGTCGATTTCTTTGTAAAATGGAAAATCAAGGATGCGAGCAAATTCTATCGTGCTACACAGGGTAATATCCCACGCGCACAGCGTCGCCTCGAAAGTATCATGAAAGATGGTTTGCGCAATGAATTCAGTACCCGGACGATACAGGAATCAGTCACCGGGGAGCGTGGTGAAATCATGACCTCGTTACGCGATAAGGCCGGCGCTACGGTTGAACAACTGGGTATGGAAATTATTGATGCGCGTGTCAGCCAGATAGATTTTCCGGAATCAGCGAGTAAGTCTGTATTTGCAAGGATGCGTTCGGAAAGGCAACGTGTTGCGCAGGATTTTCGTTCCAGGGGTAAGGCACAAGGTGAAAAAATCCGGGCGGTTGCTGATCGCGAAGCAACCATTATCGAAGCAGAGGCTTACCGTGATGCGGAAAAAATCCGTGGTGAAGGTGATGCGAAATCTGCTGAGGTTTATGCAAAAGCCTATCAAAAAGATGCCGAGTTTTTTGCTTTTTACCGCAGTCTGGATGCATACAAAAATGCCCTGGGCTCATCGGGAGATGTGATGGTGCTTGAACCGGATACTGAGTTTTTCCGTTACTTCAAGGGTCAGGGGTCTGGCAAGCCCGCGCAAATACCACCGTTTGCCGAATAACGTTAGTGTATGAATTGGCAAGACTTACTCCATGCGTTTGCACTGGTTTTAATCCTGGAAGGCATTTTGCCTTTTGCGAATCCCGGCAGCATCAAAAATATTTACAAGGCGATGCAGGAAATGCCGGAACGGTCATTGCGGATGGTTGGTTTTGGCAGTATCGTGGCAGGTTTGATATTATTGTACCTTGTATGATTTTATCACGATGTTATTACAATGTTGCGTTGTAAGATGACTGCACGGTAACGAATAGAGAAGATAAGTTTGACATGAATAGCTGGTTACTCCCCGATGGGATCAATGAATCCCTGCCTGATGAAGCTGAGAAGCTGGAAACACTGCGCCGTGAGCTTGTTGACCTGTTTGCCACCTGGGGGTATCGCCTTGTGATGCCACCATTGGTGGAATACCTGGAATCGTTACGTGCGGGTATGGGTACACAACTGGATTTACAAACCTTTAAAATCACCGACCAGTTGAATGGCCGCATGATGGGTATTCGTGCAGACATTACGCCACAAGTAGCCCGGATTGATGCGCACCGTTTGACGAAGGGTGATACTGATGCACCGGTTAACCGCCTATGCTACCTGGGTACTGTGTTGCGTACCCGAAGCGAACAGCAGGGCGGGTCGCGCTCGCCGGTGCAGGTTGGCGCAGAATTGTTTGGCCATGCGGGCATTGAAAGTGATTTTGAAATCATATCACTGATGTTACACACCCTGCATAGCCAGAAAATTAATAGGCTGGTTCTGGATTTGGGCCATGTTGGTATTACCAATGGTCTGGCTGACCACATTGGTTTAACCCCGCAGCAGCGGGAACAATACTTCGATATGCTGGCACGTAAATCTATTCCTGAGATTGAATCCTGGGTAGTTCAGCAAAGTTTCTCTGAAACCGATAGCGAGATGCTACGCGCCTTGCCATTATTAAGTGGCTCAGCCGGGATAATAGCGACAGCCA
>CAZPEE010000077.1:0-9259 GCA_964585525.1 uncultured Cocleimonas sp. | reverse complement strand
AAACGGGGTTTGTGGTTTAATTTCCTTAACGTGAGATTAATATCTCAAAAAACAGTAAAAAAAGCATCTATTTGATGATGAAATACATGGCTTTCTGACAGGTGGCAGTTTTTTTGAGTAAAAAGCCCAGATAAATTAACACAGTTTATTTTGTTAGTTTGTCCGGGCTTATTAGTATGAAGCCTTTGCAAACGAGAAGCTGCAAAGGTTTCACTTTGATTGACAATATTTATTTAACAATACTCTCATCCGTGACCACAATAGTCGTGCCACCACTGGCTTGAAAAGCAGTGACTTCCCGGTGCATTTCAGTAAATACATTCAGGTAAGTCAGGTTGGCTCCACCATCTTTACTGGGTCTTAAAATAGACGCATGCTCGCCCTGGGTAATACGTACAATGCCGCCTTTACCTGGCGCGATACCAGAGCTTGTTTTGCTAACAGGTTTTAACCCCATCAATGCTGCTAATGGTTCTGTGCCGGCTAAAGGAGGAACCAGATTAGGAATGGTTTGGTCTGGCAGGTTGTTAGCTGTGCCATCACCTACCACTTCAATCATGTGGATGGGGTGTACTGCAGCCGCAGAACCGGCAAAGTTAACCGGGTCAGCAGAATCGACGACAGTTTGTGCCGCGATTAAAAACCGCTGGTAGTCAGCGCCTGTGACACCATTTGCGGCGAGTCCGGCACGTACTCTGGGGCCAATGGTTGCAGACTTATCAATGATACCCATAATACCACCGCCGGTTGTAACCAGTGATGTGGGTGTTGGAAGCGTTTCTACACCAAGGTAGGTTGCACCGACCAGACCGCCAAGCGAGTGGGCAATAAAACCAACTTTAGTGCTATCAATATCGGGGATATTTGCCAGGCTTTTGCGCAGGGTGAGTAGATTGGATACACCCTGGCGAACGTTGTCGCGTGAAGTCAGCAGGCTTCTGAGGTTAATAAAGTGAGTCCCGGAATCATCAATTTTACCATCAGGCCCGGAGGCTCCCGTGGTGTTATTCACAAAGTCCATGTCGAAAGTGGCTTCGCGGTCGTTGGGAAAAGCTGTCTTTTTCGCATAGAATGGATTGCCGGGGTCAGTAATGCCATGCATCGGTAAATCAATGGCTATCATGGCAAAACCTGCTTTTGCCAGATTATCAGCATAGATCAGCATATCCGTGCGAACACGGGTAATACCATGCTGGTATATGACAATAGGCCAGCCATTAGCCGGTTTTGGGTTGGATGCCGTTTCTTTTGGTATGGTCATTATCACCGGGATTGTTAAAGAGCTGGTCGCTATCGGTGTAGGATTAAAGCGAGTCAGGTTGCTTCCGCCAATGCCTTTCCAGGAACCCGTGAGTGCCGCTGTGGGATCATTCACATCTGGAGCTGTTAAAAAATAGGGTACATCAAGTGTTCCGATATAGATATTTTCAGAGATACCGGGAAGTAGCGGATTGGCATCATGTGGTGTTAGCCCGGTATTGACCATTGTGATGGCACCCGCTGTTGCATTTTCTGCGACCTTATCCAGTACGGGGGTGATAGACTGGGTGGTAAATGCCCAGCTGAGTACAATACTGTTTTTGGCGACTTTGTTATTGACCGTATCTGCGCTTGCAGCAGCTTCCATAGCATTCACAAGAGGGCGTAATGCTTTTAACTGGGCCACTTGTGCGGGTGTGCCAGCCGAGTCAGGGATAGCCGGGCCTTTAAGCAATAAATAGGTTCCAGAACTGTTGACTGGTGTACCTTCCGCGTCCTTGATGCCACGTGTTAAAACTGCCATATAAGTGGTACTTTCTTTTAGTGGTCTTAAAGGGATGAGTGCCAGGGTCTTATTGTCAGGGTCAATGGTTTTGGCGAGGATTTCCTGCTTGCCCAATTCACGGTTTACCTTTGTGACGATGCCTTGTGCCGTGGTGCTGACTTCAAAAACGCGAATGCTGCTGCCAATGGCGAGTGATGCAGGATCAAGCGGTGTGCTGAAATGGGTAACAATGGGATTGGTGGTAGAAAAACCATCTAGCGTATTCAGTGCTGCAAGAACAGGGTTGTTATCAGGATTCGGGATGTTTAATGTGCCATCGGTAGTGCCTGCAAACAACAGGTTGTTGGTTGTTGGCCCACCTTCGGCTGGGCTAAAAGCGGGTGCCGGTGATGCTTTGACGACAGGCGTTTGGTTGAATTTATAATCTGTCCCGCCACCACCACAGGCTGTTAAAACTAGCGTGGCTAAGGAGAATACAACGGTTGATTTTAGGGTGGTTTGCATTGGGTGTTCTCCTTAGAATTTCCAGTTTAATTGGGTGCTGAGAATATCAATATCGGCTTCGTATACACCACTTACGGTATAGCCGTTATCGTCAGTGTTATCAATCGGGGTATCATCAACAAATAAGTGGGAATAACCAAAATCAACGTCCATGTTTTTATTGATTTTGTAGTTGGCGCCAGCTGAAATCCAGGTTCGGTCGTTGCCTGGTAAGCGTGGTGTCCTGAATTTGGGCCCAGGAACAGGGCTTTCATCGTAGGCAACGCCCGCCCTTAAGGTTAATTTATCACTTTTCTTGTATTTACCACCGGCTGAGATGCGCCAGACATCATCCCATTGCTCCGGGGTAACCGTTACCGTCTCGCCTGCCTTATCCTTGATCCTGAGCTCGTCAAAACTGCTCCAGCCAGTCCAGGTTGCATCGGCAAGTAGTTCGAGTTTATTGTTTGCCTTATGCGCGACAGAGAAAGAGACGCTTTCTGGCAGGTTGGCGACTGCGGTAATGTCACGGTTCGCCAAACGGGTGGCACCAAGCACTTGCTGCAGGTTAGTGGTGGCTGATGTCCTGATCTGCGCCAGCGAATTATTCACGGTAAAATCGGCTTTGCCTTCCAGTTTATGATCAATCCCTGAGCGGTAACTGATTCCAAAACGGGTTCTTTCAGTTGCCTCCATGAGAAGCCCTACATTGAAACCAAACGATATATCATCGCCGGAAACTTCGGCATTGGAGTCTGTTGCGGATTGACCCACTTTAGGAAATACAGAAAGACATTGTGCCAGTAATGCACCACTGTTTGCGGCAGAGGCAGCGCTACGGCACGCGGCACCTGAGTCAATTTTACTGCCAAGGGTGACATCAATATATTGGGCATTCACACCGCCACCGAGCGTCAGCCGATCACTCACTTTATAAGACAGGGACGGGTTGATATTAAGCGTTAGCATTTCCGAATTAGTTGCCTGGTAACGGCCTATCCAGTCATCTTTGTAGCTCACTTCCAGGCCAAAAGGCGCATTCACACCAAGACCAAAACGAAGTTTTTCGTTAATCGGTTTTACATAATAAAAGTTGGGCACAAATGCGGTTTTTCCGCCATCGTCACCGTTGCCACTTAATGTTGCTTGTGCTGCCGCCGCGTTACCACCTGTCAATGCCGGATTGACGCTGGAAAATTTGTTGCTGAATTTTGCCGTGGGAAGAATGATATGTCCTGCACTGGAAATCATGGAGCGATCATCCAGCAGCGACATGGCTGCCGGGTTAAACCAGACGGTAGAAGCATCTTCGCCCACTGCAGCAGCGCCGGCAAAGGCTGTCCCCATACCGGAAGCAGAGCTTTCTATAATGGCAAAACCTGCAGAATAAGCAGTACTTGAGATGAAAGTGAGTGGAATGGCAAGTGCGAGAAGACACTTGCGGGCTTGAAACGGACGAAACTCCGACATACGACCTCCTTAAATTTTGGCAAGCCTCTGACAATCATCATACATGGATCAGAGGTGTTGCCACTAAGGATAGTCAAAAAAAGTTATTTAGTCAGCTTGTATTTTACCTGTTTCTCTTAATATTGAATGGTTTATAAAATTGCTTGGTAATCTCAGGCTGTTTGGTCCAGCTCGTATTTTTTAATGCGATAGCGCAACTGCCTGAAGGTCATGCCCAGTAGCTTTGCCGCGGCTGTGCGGTTCCAGCGGGTTTGATCCAGTGCGGCAAGAATCTGGTCTTTTTCATTATTAAACGATACTGGCGGGATGGTGATATTTTCGATGTCCTGAATTTTCTCCATGGTGGCTATGACTGGATCGCTATTGACTTGTGCAGTTACTACTTCTGGTAGCTGCAGGTCATGTGGATGAATGATGTTGTCATCACACAAGGTGCTGGCACGTTCCAGAATGTTTTCCAGTTCTCGTACATTGCCGGGAAAAGGGTAATTGCCCAGTGTGACTTTGGCTTCTTCAGACAGTATGATGTCGTCCAGTTGCCAGCGTTCGGCAATTAATGTCAAAAAGTGATCGGCCAGTAGCAATATATCGTCACCACGTTCAGCCAATGAGGGTACATCCAGTTTGATGACGTTGAGGCGATAGTATAAATCCTGACGGAATCGGCCCTGTTCCACTTCCTGTTGAAGGTTTTTATGCGTAGCGCATAAAATACGGGTATCAACCGGAATTTCTTCTACGCCACCGACTATTTTTATTGCTTTTTCCTGAATGGCACGCAGTAGCTTTACTTGCATGTTCAACGGCAGGTCGGCAACTTCATCAAGGAATAACGTGCCGTGATGGGCGGCTTGAAACAGTCCCTCTTTATCTTCAACAGCACCTGTAAAACTACCTTTCTTGTGGCCGAAAAATTCACTTTCCATAAGGCTTTCCGGGATTGCACCACAGTTGACCGGGACAAAGGAACCATTGGCACGTGGGCTAAGTTCATGTATTTGCCTGGCAACCAGTTCTTTACCGCTACCTGATTCGCCATGGATAAAGACGGGCGCCTGGCTGCGGGCCAATTTGGCGATGGTTGCTTTTAGTTGCTCTATTGCTGGTGAGTGACCAAGGATTGGGCTACTTGAATTACTTGCCTGGTCTACGGGGGAGTCTACCGGAGCATCTTCTGCCAACTTTAAGGCGGTATTGACCAGGTCACGCAATTTAGTCAGGTCTACGGGTTTTGAAACAAAATCATAAGCGCCTGCTTTTAGTGCTTCAACGGCGGCTTCCATACTGCCAAATGCGGTGATAACAGCAACCGGAATGTGCGGGTGTTCACGCTGGATATAACGCACCACATCAAAACCCGTGCCATCAGGTAGTTTCATGTCGGTTAGGCACAGGTCGGGTTTAAAATTCTGTATGGCTAACAGGGCTTCCTTCACATCCCCGGCTGTCGCCGTATCCAACCCCATACGAAGCAGGGTCAGTTCCAGAAGTTCACGGATATCTGGCTCATCATCAATGATTAAAACGCGTTGTTGTGTCATTTCTCTATTCTTCTTTTTTAAATTATTTTTCGTTCAGTTTGGATTGCGCAAAAACAATGCGGAAACAGCTACCACCCGCTGGCAGTTTGACATAATCAAGGCTGGCGCTATTGCTTAAACATAGCTCTCTGGACATGAACAAACCTAGCCCGGTTCCTTTGGTGCTGGTGGTAAAAAAGGGTTCAAACAGGCGCTCAATATTTTGTGCCGGTACGCCCCTGCCATTATCCATCACATTGAGCATCATGTCGCGCGTATGGCGTGGATGGTTGCCCTGTATATCAATATGTAAATCGGCAATATTTTTCCGGGCATATTTTTCTGCATTGCGGCACAGGTTCCATAAAACCTGCTGTAAATGGGCGGGGTCAAATTGTATCTCTGCATTGGATGGTTCAACAAACAGGCTGATCTGGTGTTTTTCCAGAGAAGATTGCATCACAAAATCGTTAATAAAATCTTGTAGCCAGGCTTTAAGTGCAATCGTTTCGCGGCGTGGTTTTTTCTTGCGGGACAAATTCAACACGCTTTCAATCGTGGTATTCATGCGAACCGAGTTGGACTGGATAATTTCAACCATACGGGTATCGGCTTTTTCCAGTACATCCGATTCCGAAAGTAGCTGGGCGGCATGACTAATAGCACCTAACGGGTTTCTGATTTCGTGCGCAATATTAGCCGTTAGCTGCCCTAGCGATGCCATTTTGATACCCTGCTGTTTTTCCCGTTGTGCACTGGTATCTTCCAGGTACATCAGCACGACACCTTTATCGCGTGTGCCTAACTGGGAAAGGCGCATGTTCAGTTCGGTGGTTTTCCAGTGTTTTATGTCAAAACTGGCTATTTTAGGGCAGATATTATCAATCCAGTTTTTTAAATGTGCATCAAGCTCTGGTGCAAATTCACTGATTTTTCGTTCGCGCCAATCTTCTGGCTGTCCCAGCATATCCCAGGCTGATGGATTCATATGGCGAATGCTCCCGGAATGCTCTAAAACAATAATGCCTGTTTGTAACTGGTTTAAAATCGACTGGTTGAGTTGCGACAAGTTGGCGAGGTCAATACCACGGCGTTTTGCCAGTTCTGCCGTTAATGAAGCTTTTTCAAACCAGGTGCCCGCCAGCCAGGATATGGTCATGATGAATAAGGCAAGAATACCGGTGTGCATCATTTGGGATGCATTTATTTTCCCATCGCCCAGGCCATTCATATCACTTTCCCAGTAAAGCTGGATAGCCAAAATACTAATCACCGTAACGGCCGAGAGAAACAATGCGCCCTGGCCAGGTTTAAGAACACTAGGCAGAATCACGGGTAACAAGATTAAAATACCCAGTCCCGAATTTAGCCCGCCACTGCTGTAAATAATGGATAACAGGAAAATGATATCCGTGGTGCTATGGAAATAAACCTGGGTGGTGTAGGCGGGCGAGCGAAAATGGGTAAGAAAAATACCGAGTACCGCAAAAACAATATAACTATTGGCAGCCCAGGAAAAAACACGTGGTTCCTGCATGCCAAGCTCAAGGGGGATGACGCTGCTTAAGGTGACAATGAGTAACACGCCTGCGAGAACCAGGCGATAGATACTATAAAGCTGCAGCGGGCTCCAAGGGTCAGAATTTATGACAATCGCATTGTCATTGGAAAAGACATTATCTTCCTCAAGATTTTCATCCAGTGTGGTTGTTGCTGCTGCTAAAGATGATGCCTGGCGTGCTCGATACTGCAAAAGATTTTATCCCCTTGTTTTATTGCTTCTTTTTCTGGAATATGTAAACCACAATGCAGGCACTTGACCATATTTTGATTATTCGTTGCGGTCGTAGATGTGTCTCTGTCCAGTTTTTTTGACGGTTTTGTTGATTTATCCAGCTTTACTCTTAGCAATTTTACAGCATACAAGCTGACTGCCAGCAGAACGAGAATGAAAAAAATGCGTCCCATGTGAAAAAATCTCAGTAATTATTAAATAAAATAGTTAATAGAAGTCATTTTACCACTGTATTGATGTTAAATTTCGGCTATATTGCCAAGAAACAGATAAATGGGATAAGATAAAAAATGAATCTCCACGAATATCAGGCAAAACAGCTTTTTGCCGATTACACAATACCCGTACCCCCCGGGATTGCGATTAATGCGGTTGATAAACTTGAATCTGCCACCAATAAGCTAGGTGGTAATGGTTGGGCAGTCAAGGCACAGGTTCATGCAGGTGGCAGGGGCAAGGCAGGTGGCGTAAAAATCGTCAATAACCTTGATGATGCAAAAACCGCAGCACAGAACATGCTTGGGAGCGCTTTGGTAACGCATCAAACCGATGCACAGGGTTTGCCAATAAATACGCTCTTGATTGAATCGCTTACCGATATTCAAAATGAACTGTATTTATCGCTGGTGATTGACCGTGCCACGCGCCGTATCACCATCATGGCTTCCACCGAAGGCGGCATGAATATCGAAGAAGTTGCCGCCAAGACCCCAGAGAAAATACTCACCGAAACAATCCACCCGATTGCGGGTTATCAACCATATATTGGACGTAAGCTTGCTTTTGCGCTGGGTTTGGAAGGTACACAAATCCGCCAATTCACCGCCTTGCTGGGTGCGCTGGTCAAACTATTTATCGAAAAAGATGCTTCACTGCTGGAAATCAACCCGCTGGTTGTGAATACCGATGGTGACCTGATTGCGCTGGATGGGAAAATCAATCTGGATGACAATGCACTCTACCGACACCCTGATTTACAAGCAATGCGCGATATGACCCAGGAAGATGAACGCGAAGCGAAAGCATCCGAATTTCAGCTTAACTATATCCATCTGGATGGTGATATTGGCTGCATGGTCAATGGCGCGGGTTTGGCGATGGCAACCATGGATTTGATTAAACTACACGGCGGCGAACCGGCTAATTTCCTGGATGTGGGGGGCGGAACAACCGCAGAGCGTGTTGCAGAAGCATTCAAAATAATACTCTCTGACCCCAACGTTAAAGGTATTTTAGTCAATATTTTTGGCGGTATCGTGCGCTGTGACCTCATCGCAAAAGGGATTATACAGGCGGTGAATGAAGTTAATATCAGCGTACCTGTCGTGGTGCGTTTGGAAGGCACTAATGCTGAGCAGGGACGCAAGCTGCTTGCCGATAGCGGACTGAGCATTATTGCAGCCAATTCACTGGATGCAGCAGCCGACAAAATTGTGGCCGCCGCAGGAGGTCAAAACGCATGAGCATCCTGATCAACAAAGAAACCAAGGTCATCGTGCAAGGCTTTACCGGCAAGCAAGGCACATTCCACGCAGAACAGGCCATTGATTACGGCACACAAATCGTCGGTGGCGTAACACCCGGTAAAGGCGGGCAAACGCATCTGGGTAAGCCGGTTTTTAACACCGTTGCTGATGCAGTTAAAACCACCGGCGCAGATGCCAGCATGATCTTTGTACCACCGCCATTTGCTGCCGATGCGATACTTGAAGCGGCAAGCGCAGGCATCAAGGTCATCGCCTGTATCACCGAAGGTATACCCGTTCTGGATATGCTCAAAGTAAAAGCAACGCTGGATACGGATTATCCAGGTTGTTACCTGATCGGCCCGAACTGCCCCGGCATTATCACCCCCGGCGAATGTAAAATCGGCATCATGCCGGGTAGCATCCATCAGGTCGGCAAGGTGGGTATCATCTCGCGCTCCGGCACGCTGACTTACGAAGCCGTACACCAAACCACACTGGCAGGCCTGGGGCAATCGACCTGCATCGGCATCGGTGGCGACCCCATCCAGGGCATGAATTTTATCGACTGCCTTGCGCTATTTGAAAAAGACCCGCAAACCGAAGGCATCATCATGGTCGGCGAAATCGGCGGAACCGCTGAAGAAGAAGCTGCAGAGTTTATCAAAGCCAACGTCAGCAAACCCGTCGTCGCCTACATCGCTGGTGTAACCGCACCCGCCGGAAAACGCATGGGACATGCCGGCGCAATTATCTCCGG
>CAZPEE010000076.1:0-9292 GCA_964585525.1 uncultured Cocleimonas sp. | reverse complement strand
CGCCAACCCTGCGTCGCCCTACCTCCTCCATCCCTGGAGTCGTATGCGCTTGCGCCATGATTTGACTTAAAATGAGGGCAATCTGAGCAGTTACCAATTATAAAACTCTTTTTCAATTGATCAAACTGTCAGTTAAATGACAGTTTTTTTGGTTTGATAAAATCATAATTAACACAGGTTTGTGATTAATGTTGAAAAGGAGAAACAAATGTCTACCCAACAAATAGAAAAACAGCGCTGGACAGAATATTTTGATCATTTGAGCAGTGTTACCGACCAGCAACTGGTTAAGATTGAGATATTAGGATTGACGATTGGTGGTCAGGTGGAAGTGAAGGATGTCATGTTTGATGGCATTAGCTATGATGATGGTGATGATGTTATCACTGTACAGGCGGGTTCATTAGGCCATATGATCAAACAGCCTAAAGAAGTCTATGTGCTGGAAGGCGATGACGGACTCAATAGTATGGAGATTACCGATACTGATGATAATAAGCATATTCTGACATTTAAGGCAGCGTGATAAATCAATGTTTTTTGCTACTTTTTGAGGTGTCCTTTCCTGTCTGGCTTTTTTAATTGATTTTTTCCCTTATAATGGTGGTATTTTATCTGCCTTTATAAGGGAAAAATGTATGATTTTTGATTCTTTAACGAAAACAAGTATTTTTGTTAGTCTTTTGATTCTGGTACTGGTTATTGTTGCACTTGTTTACAGCCATTCCACCATGAAAAAAAACATGAAGATCCTTGCACGAAATTCCATTTTGATGGATGCCGATGAGGAAATGAAAGCACTCTGTAAGAAGATCATGGAAATTAACCCTGATGCGTGTCCCCTTATTGATGGGGATGCCAGTAAGCTTATTAAGGCTGATCCGGCTCGCTTGAAAGCATTATTAAAAGAACATCTTAGGAAGCTTCAGCAAGCAGCCTGATTTCTGACGGTTTTTTTGTGTGTGTTTCTCGTTGCTAATTCCAGGTTCCATACTTACAGCGATGATAACGATAATATAAGCGAGCTGGGGCAACATCTATCAATCATGATAAACAGGCAGCCTGTCTGATAGTATCAATTATGTTTTGATCTTTGGCACCTTTTTGTTAAGGTTAGCGACTATCGTATTGCTAAAAAGCTAAAAACTCTTGATATGCAAGAAAAACTGCTTACAGCCCTGTTAGTATTATTCATAATGCTGGCATCACTGCTGTATTTTATTGATCCCGACCTTCTTGTGCCGGAGCCTGGTCTAGCACCGGGTCATGTAGCCTTTGCTGATACTGTTAGCCAGTTACCAGAAAAGCAACCCCCTCCTGTTTTCAATAACCGCCCTACCGTCGTATCGGGTTTTGATTGGCAATTACCGGCTAAAACCCCTAGTACACCTTATTCAGGACTTGTTGATGAAATAGGTGAGCCATCCTCCTATGCAACCGTGGCTTTCGTCATGTTACGCTGGGATCAATTAAACCCCGCCAAAAACCGTTTTGATTTTTCCAGCCTTGATTCTGCTTTACAGGCTTCGCACAATAAAAAATTGCTAATAAGGCTTGAGGTTAACTCTGCCTGCGAAGCACCCCGCTGGGCTTTAAAACAGTTGCGAAGCAGCAAAAAGAAATCACTCATTTTCTGGGACAGTCAATATGCAGAATTACTCAAGCCTTTAATTAACGCCTTTGCCAAAAAGTATGCGGCTAATCAACGCATATCCGGTGTGCAACTGGGTATTGGCGATGGTGAGTATAATGGTTCTTGTTCCGAGTTTTCCCATAAAGATGGCTGGGGTGAATTCTGGATGTCAGATAAGGAATTAGCGGAAGCTGAAGATAAGTTTGGTTTAAATCCTGCCTTATTTTATAAGAGTACCAAACAAATCATTGATATTTATGCGAATGCATTTGGCAAGTATAAAAGGAAACTGGCTTTTACTAACCTGGACCCTTACTTTTCATGGGGTGACCGTTCCTTAAAATACGATAAGCTGATGCCTGGAATAGCACGTTATGTTTTGGATAAAGGGCTGGGTAACCGTGATGGCGAAGTTGAAGTATGGATGCGTTATTTATATGACACCTATGGTGTTTATTTTAAAAAACATGCGGATAATACCTGTAGCCTGGGAATGGATGAGTCCTTTGCCAATAAAATAAAAGGCCGCTACTGGGGTACTGAAAATGAGTTTTATGGAAACGAAGACTATATTCTGGACTATGGTGGCCCACGCAAAAACCAGCCCTACCGTTTTATGGTGAGTTCCTTGCGGGCCCTGCAAATGCGCCGCAATCATATAATGATTCATTCTACAGGGATGGTAGGGTTGCACCACCCTGTTTTTAAAACACAGCCTTTTATGCGCTACCTTGCCAAAACGCTTGGCAAACAGATGGGTGATACACCCGATGCCTTTATATTGTTAGGTGAACGTTATATTAAAGCCGACAGGGTTGAAGGTTATTCTGACTCTGGAGAAGCCTGCATCAATAATAATAAAATAGCAGTCAGGTCATTTGGGCGATGGCTCACAGAAAAAAGCAACAGTCGTCCTGCCTTGAGAATTAATATGCCTGAAAATGAAAAACGCTGGGGACAGGGAGCCAATTTGCCGGATGGAATAAGTTACGAATATTCTGCCCGAAAAGGAAATAAATTCTCATTTGATCTGAATAATCAATTAGTGAAAGCCCGTTGTAGCCAGGGATGCAAGGCAATCATTAAAATAACCTTTAAGGATACCCATGCAGCATCCATGTCTTTGAACCTGGCGGAAGGAAAAACGTCGCCTTACAAAACACGGGGAGATGGCCAAATAAAAACAGTCAGTTTTAAGGTTCAAACCACATTTAATGACGGTAAAGGAAACGACTTCATACTGAGGATGGAAAAAGAAATGCCTGTTATTATGGCCAGGGTGGTTTTTTCCAAATAAAAAAGACCACCAATAGACCTTTTATCCTATTCTTGCTTACTTTGTTTCCATTTGTCTTATAATTGCCTACGTGTGTATTATGGCCTTTGCCATCATATAAAAAAGTCTTAATAATAAAGTAATCAGTGGTTTGTGTTTAGTTTTTAATACTTTAACACGGCTTAGGCTACTGATTCATAAAAACAATATTTTGGGAAATTATCATGCCAGTACCGGTTATTCATAATAATAACAACAGCAATCAGCTGGGAGCCCATGCTCCCCAGTCAACATTGATTCCAACGATGAATACTGCAACACCTGGGACAAATCATCGTGAATTATCCTTGCACGATATTATGGCAATACTGGGCCGCCGTAAAAAAGCGATTCTATTTACCATGCTATTGACAACACTTGCAACACTCGCCTATACAGTGCTTACCCCACCTTCCTATCGTGCAGATGGTACAATACAGATTGAACGCAAGAATAAAGATATTATTTTTGGCAGCAAAGATGAAGGTGTCTACGATTATCAAAATGACCCGTTTTTCCGTACCAGTTATGAAATGCTTAAAAGCCGCCAGCTTGCACAAACCGTTATTGATGATTTAGGCCTGGAAGGTAGTTTAGAGCCTAAGAAGAGCAAGTTTTCCGTCTCGGCTTTGCTTGAATCCATCGGTTTAAAATCAAAAAAGAAAGCGACAAAGTCAGGTTCATATCTTGATGAATTTATGAAAAAACTGCTTATTCAGCCGATTGATAAAACACATCTGGTTGAAATCTATTATGAAGCAAAGTCCCCTGAATTAGCTAAGCGCGTAGTTTCTTCCGTGATTGATAATTTTATCAAATTGCAGATTATGACCAAAAGTGAGACAGGTGAATATAACAAAAACTTTTTAAGCAAACAGTTAAAAGAAGCGCGTGAGCGATTAACGAAAGCCGAAGAAGCACTGGTTAAGTATTCCAATGAAAAGGGCATTTTGGGTATTGATTCATTGCAAACCCGGCATGTGAAAAAACTGGAGAATTTAAATGCTGCCTTGATTAATGCTGAAATCAAACGTACCCAGGCTGAAAGTCTGTACCAGCAAATGCGTACCACTGGCAGCGTCTCCACGGTGTTATCCAACCCTGTTATTACCAGCCTAAAAGCCCGGCTCGTTCAGCTTGAAGGCAATTATCAGGAAATGCTTAAAACATTTAAACCAAATTACCCTGATATGGTTCGTTTAAAACAGCAAATTAATAATGCACGTTCAAAATTAAATGCGGAAATGGCGAATATTAAACGATCAATGAAAGCTGATTACCTGGCTGCAAAAAAGCAGGAACAATCACTGCGTTCCGAATTGAATGGGTTTAACGAAAAATTGCATAACCTGCAGGACAATAGTATTGACTATAATACACTTAAGCGAGAAGTTGATGCCAGCGGACGAACGTATAATAGCCTGCTGAAACGTCTTCAGGAAGTGAGTGTTTCATCAGCTGAAAACCTGAGCAATATCCGCATTGTCGACCCTGTGGTTACACCCTTAAAAAAATATCGGCCTAACCCAAAAACCAATCTGTTACTTGGTTTGTTGTCAGGGCTTATTTTTGGATTGGGTTTGGCATTTTTACGTGAAGCGCTGGATAAGTCAGTAAAATCATCAGAAGATTTACAACGTGTTACTGGTTTGCCCGTATTGGCAACAATTCCGTATGCAAGGCGCTTAAGCGCAAAACGCTTGCCTAAAATTGTGGCTAAAATTCCTCGTTCCCCGGTTGCTGAAGCCTATCGGATTTTATCGGCTAATATTCGTTTTATGGCAGGAAAAGAACACGAGCGTGTTATGTTGATAACGAGTGTAGACCCAGAAGAAGGAAAAAGTACTACTGCTTCGAATATAGCTTGTTCCTATGCTCAAATGGGATTAAAGGTGTTACTGATTGATGCAGATTTACGCAAACCATCAATGCACAAGCGTCTTGGCTTAGCTAACAATACTGGCCTGAGTAATTTCCTTGCGGGTGAAGATGATCTGGTAGGCATCACACAACCAGTGAAAGATGTGCCAGGGCTTTATGCAATCACATCAGGAAGCAAGGATGAAGACCCAATCCGTTTGTTAAGTAGCGAACGGATGGCTTATCTAACTACCCAGGCAGCTACCCGGTTTGATTATGTTATTGTTGATGCGCCTCCGGTAAAAGGCTTTGCCGATACGTTAATTTTATCCTCGTTAGCATCATCCACCCTGCTTGTAACGCGGGAAGAGAAAATGGATGCACGTAACATTAACCACGTATTAGAACAGTTGGCGAGGGTGAAAAACAATGTGATTGGATTCCTGGTGGTTAATGCCAAAGGCTCCGCAAATGACAATAAATTTTATACAAAGTATTATGGAAAAGGGAAAAAAAGCTTATTAGCAGGACAGGCTAAACTGGTTCAATTAACCAGTTAGACTGCTCTCTTTATGTATCTTGATACTGAAATGCCCCACTTAAGTGGGGCATTTTTGTTGCTTTGAAGATATGCACATTCGCTATTTTGTACACCATAATCCATGGGGCTTGGGTTTTCGCTCTGTAGGGTAGCGCTATCAACCCAGTTAAAATTCTTATGGCTACAGGGTATTGTTTATATTACTATCGGCAGGATTATTTCTGGTGACAAGGATTGTACACATGCGTTGGAAATCACTCTTTTTTTCGATATTTTTAACCGTTTTATTATCAACGGTGGTTTTCCTGTCCGTGGTTTTCCTGGGCATGAAATATCATTGGGTTGAGGCTTTCACAGAAGGCAATAAACAGTTTACTGAATTAAAAATACCTGAATCATCAGGGGAAGGGCAAGCGCTTTCCAATAGCACCGGGATTGTTTTGCCGACTATGGACAAGACTATGGACAATGGAGCGCGCACTGAAGTAACCGAGATAATTGAAAACAGATCAAATCGCTCTCCATTGGCCAACATGACAAAAAAGCAAGTGCTCGAATATTGTCAAAACCGGTTTAAGACACAGGGCTTTTCAGATGATGCCATTATTGTCGCTGTTGGAAATTGTGTGGTGACAAACTACCAGGAACCGTACCAGGAGGCAAAACCGGATAGCTTAAATGTCGCTAGCCAGGGAGATCTTAAACCGGTTAACTACCCCGGTTCTGAGTCATCGCAAAAACAGGGAAAAGTCAAGGCACAGCATAAACCACATAGTAACAATAGCCGTCAGGCAAAAGTATACCAGGATGCGATACGCCATCGTTGCACGTTTGAAATCAACAAGCAGACCCTCCTCTCGCTTAACGAGAAGAAACTGCTTATCGAAACCTGTGTACAAGATTTAAGCAGATAAATAAAACGGGTTAGGCTTATTTAATTTTACGTGCTTCCAGGTAAAAGCGTTTTTCGTCAGCCTCACCCATTGAAAAGGTCTTGCGCGGCAATACACCGTCAAAAATAATGGTTTTAAACAGGCTGTCTTTAGAAATAGGTGGCAGGAAGAAACCCATATTGCCTGGTTGGGCACCCAATTCTTTGACAATATCTTCACCGTGGATAAAGTCTATCTTGCCGTTGACAACATCAAACAGGTATTTGTTTAAAAAGGATTCCAATGTAGCGAGTTCTAACGTGAAGCTTGGCTTTTCGACCTGGATTATGCCAAAACCCTGTTCATCAACAAAAGGAAGGATATGTGTGTTTTCCCCTGCCGAATCGTTTGAGTTTATTTTCATTTCGGCTTCATTATCAACACGCTTAATGCTGCATCTGCCACTAAAATGATTGTGTAGTTCATTAAGCAAGTGCTCTGGTTCGATATCAAACACAACGCGGTGAATGGGTTCAAACTCCAGTCCTGGGTCATGTAGATTAACCAGTTCGACCAACGCATACCGTGCAGGGTGGTCTTTGACCTGGTCAAAATTTTCAGCATTCCATTTGATTTTTTCCCAGATGGCTTTTGCTGTAGCCAATGAGTGGTTACCATCACCCATGGCATAGAGTAATGGTTTATTATGCGCTTCATCCTTAATCGCGTACTTGTTGGTGAATACCTCGGGAGACGCCAGTTTTTCAAGTGCATCAGCAACCTGCTGGATGTACTCCGGCTTGTCAATCGCATAACCTTTGAGGTGGCCACTCTGCATCATCAATTCAAAATTATAAATTTCAGCAGGGTTTGTTTCAAAAAGCGGTTCGATAACTGTCTTTTCCGGGTCATCAATAAGCACCATGATATGGGGTAGTTCAATGGAAGCGCCCTGGCGAACCCTGACCCGTGGAGGAAGGCGCTCAACAATCGTACCTTCTGTTGCACGGATCAATGTTTGTGAGCCTTTGGTAAAGTCATATTGTTCCAGGTCAAGCGCAACGACCAGGCCTTTCCTGGATGGTGCCTGGGATGTTTTACGGTCGACCAGGACGAAGCCTTTTTTTGGCATGTTTTCAAGCGTGCCGTCATCCAGGTATTGCTGCATGGTAGCGTTGATGTTTTCAATACGCTGGTCGATATCGCTATCTTCAAGATAGACTTCAGGGAAAATCACATTTAAGCTAGACGCTACGCCTTCAGTGAGTTTTTTAACCTGTTCCCAGTACTCTGGTTGGGAGGTATATTGGTCACAGGCGACAACAGACCATTTGTTTAAGTCTACGTCTTTGTTGGGTAATAAAATCTCAGGTACTTGTAAAGCAATTGTTTCAAAGTTCATGTGGTATTGCATCCGGGTTGGTATGTTAGTGTATGCTTGTATTCTACAATTATTTTTAAGTATCAGGAGGATAATTTGAAAATTAAATCACCTATTGTTGTCATTGGTATTGGCGAGATTGGTTCGGTATTTGCGCGTGGATTTCTACGCCTGGGTCATCCTGTTTACCCTGTAACCCGGGATATGGATGCAGATGGCATCGCCAAAGAGCTACCTTCACCAGAAGCGGTATTACTCGCCGTGGGGGAAAGTGACCTGCACCCCCAGTTGGCACAATTACCTGAAAACTGGAAATCTTCATTGATTCTGATTCAAAATGAGTTGCTGCCAAAAGACTGGCAACAGTACGATTTAAAGCCGACAGTGGTATCTGTCTGGTTCGAAAAAAAGAAAGGGCAGGATGTCAAAGTGGTTGTGCCGTCCCCTGTTTATGGTGAAAAAGCGCCGCTAGTCTCGGCCGCCCTTGACGCGCTGGATATTCCCACAAGCATGGTCAAAGATGAAGCGCAAATGACATTCGAGCTGGTGCGAAAAAATTATTATATCCTGGCAAGTAATATCGCCGGGCTTAAAGTCGGTGGTACGGTGAGTGAGTTATGGACAAAGCATCGTGCGTTGACGCAGGATATTCTTAAGGATATTCATGCAATTCAAGAATATCTGACGGGTCAGGAACTTGACCATGATAAATTAACCAGGGCCATGTTGCTTGCTTTTGAGGGTGACCCTGACCATGCCTGCATGGGGCGCAGTGCACCCGAACGATTAAAACGAGCGCTTGATATTGCCAATCAGGGCGGTATTGATGTGCCGACCTTGAAAAAGATCGCTTACGAGCTGGAATAACGGGTGGAATCTTCTATTTCCAATTGTGCCAATGAGATTGATGCGTTTCTTGACATCCTGTGGTCAGAACGGGGTTTGAGCCGCAATACGCTGGCGGCCTATGGGCGTGATCTGAATGCTTTCGCAGTCTGGCTGGAAAAAAACAACCGTCAACTCAATCAGGCGAGTAGCAGTGATTTGCAAGGTTACATTGCCTACCGGGGCAAAGCTGGTGCTAAAGCCAGTAGCATGGCGCGTGTGTTATCCAGCTTGCGCCGTTATTATCGTTACCAGGTCAGGGAAGGGCGCTTGCAGGAAGACCCCAGCGCTTTAATTGATTCACCCAGTCTGGGTAGGCCATTACCTGATTCACTCAGCGAATCACAGGTGGATGCACTACTTGAAGCACCTGATATTAATGACCCGGTAGGCTTGCGTGACCGTGCCATGCTGGAGCTTTTGTATGCCACTGGTTTGCGTGTTTCTGAATTAGTGTCGTTAGAACATTCGCAAATTAGTTTACAACAGGGTATTGTACGCGTCATGGGTAAGGGCAATAAAGAACGCCTGGTTCCTATGGGGGATGAGGCAGTCTCCTGGATTGAACAGTATAAAATTGAAGCCAGGCCTGATCTCATGAAAGGGCACCAGCTTTGCTCACAATTATTTGTGACTCGTCGTGGCAGTGGTATGACCCGTCAGGCGTTTTGGTATTTGGTCAAGCGCTATGCGTTGCAAGTCGGGATTAGCCAGACAATATCGCCGCATACATTACGCCATGCGTTTGCAACACATTTATTGAACCATGGGGCTGATTTGCGTGTCGTACAGTTGTTATTAGGGC
>CAZPEE010000075.1:0-9299 GCA_964585525.1 uncultured Cocleimonas sp. | reverse complement strand
AATGGTATTGAATAATAATGAAAGTCTTATTTGCCAGCAGTGAAGTCTGGCCGCTCGTCAAAACGGGTGGGCTGGGCGATGTTTCCTACAGTTTACCGGAAGCGTTACACAAGCATGGTGTGGATGTTCGCCTGGTATTACCGGCATACCGGGATGTGCTACAACAGCTTAAATCTTTCGAGATACTGGGTTGGCTCACGATTTCTATTGCCGGCATAACCCATGCCGTGCGGATACTGCAAACGAGCCATGAAAAATTTACGATGCCTGTATGGTTGGTCGATTGCCAGCCGCTGTTTGATCGGCCGGGTAATCCCTATGTGCATGAGGAAGGGTATGACTGGCCGGATAACGCGGAGCGTTTTAGTGTGTTTTCAAAGGCGGTCGCGATGCTGGCGATGGATACACTTAACCAGGGATGGAAACCGGATGTGGTACATACTAACGATTGGCAAAGCGGGCTGGTTTCGGCGTATCTGGATAATGAGATAGAAAGGCCACGGCGGATTTTTACCATCCATAATATGGCCTATGGCGGCTATTTCTCGCATGATGAATTTAACCGCCTACGCCTGCCTTCACAGTGGTGGAACGCAGAAGGGGTTGAATTTTATGGTAATTTTTCCATGCTCAAAGCAGGCATTGTGTATGCCGATGCAGTCAATACGGTTAGCCCCACCTACGCCAAAGAAATTTGTACGCCGGAATTTGGATATGGGCTGGAAGGTGTGTTAACGCATCGACGCTATAAGCTAAGCGGCATCCTCAACGGTATTGATACGCAGCAATGGAACCCGCAAACCGATCCCATGCTGGCGTGTCACTACTCTGCAAAACGGCGCAATCCGGGCAAGCGTTGTAACAAGCAGGTTTTACTCGAATCATACGGAATCAAGGCAACTGTAAAAAAACTGGATGCGCCACTGCTAGGCATGGTGAGTCGCCTGGTCGAGCAAAAAGGGGTGGATTTGGTGATTGCCGCGATACCCGCCTTGCTGAAAAGCAGCGATGCAAACTTTGTCCTGATTGGTAAAGGAAACCCACATTTTGAGATGCAGTTGTTACAACTGGCAGAAAAATATCCAGAACGCATCATGGTTACGATAGGTTATTCAGAACAAAAGGCGCATTTGCTGGAAGCGGGCTGTGACCTGTTTTTGATGCCATCGCGCTTTGAACCCTGCGGTCTTAACCAGCTGTATAGCTTGCGATATGGTACAATACCCGTGGTGCATCGTACGGGAGGGCTGGCCGATACAGTGGTTGATGCACAGATGGAAAATGGCGCGCTAATCAATCACAAGACGGTTAAAATCACAGGGAAGATGGTTGAAGGCGCAAATGGTTTTGTTTTTGATCATGAAAGCAGTGGTGAATTGATTAAAACTGTTCAGCGGGCGCTACAGTTTTATGCGCAAAAACGCTACTGGCAGCAGCTACAACGTACGGCAATGCAGCAGGATTTTGGCTGGGAAAAAAGTGCGCAGCAATACATTGAATTATACAAGGATGGGCGCTAATTATGAAGTGTGTACCTAAAGAAACGGGTGTCGGGACAAAAATGGGGCATGAACAGGCGCATAAAAAAATGGAAAGCTGCCTTCCTGAAAAAATAATGAAATTATCCGGGCAGCCGGAAGCATTGGCTAAAAGCTTTGAGCGCTATCTGGTTTATCATCTGGGGCGCCAACAGGGTTGCTCACCTTTTTATTTATTTGATGCCTGTTCTAAAACTTTACGCGACCGGGTGGTGGTTAACTGGCACAACACCCGTATTAATCAGGAAAAACAGGGGGTCAGGCAAGCTTACTATTTGTCGCTGGAATTTCTCATGGGGCGTGCTTTGGGAAACCACCTGTTAAACCTCAACCTGACTAACAACATGCGTGAAGCCATGCATGAGTTTTGCCTATTCCTGGAAGAAATTGAAGAAGTGGAGCCCGATGCAGGTCTGGGGAATGGTGGATTGGGTCGCCTGGCGGCCTGTTTTATGGATAGTTGCGCGACCTTGTCTTTGCCTGTTGTGGGTTATGGCTTACGTTATGAATACGGCATGTTCCGCCAGCTGATTATCAATGGTTATCAGGATGAAGAGCCGGATCACTGGTTACGAGACGGCAATCCCTGGGAGCTGCGCCGCCCGGAATATATCCAGCGGGTTAAATTTGGCGGTCGAAGTGAATTTTATAAAACAGCCAATGGTGAGTTGGAAGCCCGCTGGGTAGACACCCATGATATTCTGGCAATCCCTTATGATGTACCGGTATCAGGGTATGCTAACGACAAGGTGAATACCTTGCGCCTGTGGAAGGCATCCGCAACGGCTGAATTTGACCTGGAGGAATTCAATGCGGGTGACTATACCGAATCAGTCGCTGCCAAGAACTCCGCTGAAAATATCACTATGGTGCTGTACCCCAATGATGCCAGTGAGAATGGCAAGGAATTGCGTCTGCGCCAGCAATATTTTCTGGCATCTGCCAGTTTGCAGGATATTCTAAGGCGCTGGGAACTTCGTGAAGGCAAAGATTATTCTCATTTTGCAGAATTGAATGTATTCCAGATGAATGATACCCATCCGACTATTTCGGTGGCTGAATTGATGCGTTTGCTCGTCGATGAAAAAGGGCTGGGCTGGGATCAGGCATGGGATATTACCACGCGTACCATGGCGTATACCAACCATACACTGTTACCCGAAGCACTGGAGAAATGGTCCGTGCCATTATTTAAACAATTACTACCGCGCCTACTGGATATTATTTATGAAATAAACGCACGTTTCATGGATGAAGTACGTGCAAAATGGCCAGGTGACCTTAAAAAACAACAAAGCCTTTCGATTATCGAAGAAGGCAGTCATCAACAAGTGCGTATGGCACATTTGGCGATTGTGGGCAGTTTTTCGGTAAATGGTGTAGCCGAGCTACATTCCAGATTATTGTGCCAGGGTTTGTTCCGGGACTTTTATGCATTATGGCCGGAGAAATTCAATAACAAAACCAATGGTGTCACACCAAGGCGCTGGCTTGCTTATGCAAACCCCTTGCTGGCAAAGTTACTCAAAGATACCATTGGTGACAAGTGGATAGCGGATCTGTCCAGTATTGAAAAATTAAAGCCCTATGCGAAAGACAAGAAAACAAACCTTGCCTTTCAGTCAGAGTTCAAAGCGATCAAGGAAGCGAATAAACAACGTCTTGCAGATGTCGTTAATGAGGCTTGCGGCATTAATTTTCATCCTGAATCACTGTTTGATATCCAGGTGAAGCGTATACATGAGTATAAGCGCCAGTTGCTCAACGCCTTACACATGATCCATATGTACAATCGGATCAAACAGGGAGACACCAAAAACTGGGTGAATCGCTGTGTTTTGGTGGGCGGCAAAGCAGCACCGGGCTACGCGATGGCAAAAAGTATTATCAAACTGATCAGCAGCATAGCTGATGTGGTGAACACCGACCCGGATGTTGGTGACAAATTACAAATTGCCTTTTATCCAAACTATGGCGTATCCGGGATGGAGATTATCGCGCCTGCGGCTGACCTTTCCGAGCAGATTTCCACCGCAGGCAAGGAAGCATCCGGCACCGGTAACATGAAATTAATGATGAATGGTGCTTTGACTATCGGCACCTATGATGGTGCCAATATTGAGATACTTGATCATGTGGGCGAAGAAAACTTTTTCCTGTTTGGTTTAAAGGCCAATGAAGTCGAAGAATTATTGCCGTATTACCAGCCAGCAACCTATGTGGCGGGGGATAAAGATTTGCAAGCGGTCATTGGTTTGCTTAAATCCGGTCACTTCAATGCGTTTGAGCCGGGTATTTTTGATGCAATTATCGACAGTATGCTAAGCCCGCATGACCCCTGGATGACGCTCGCTGATTTTCGCTCCTACATTGATACACAGCGACGCGTGGAGGAATGCTGGCGTGACCAGGAAAAGTGGGTTCGCATGAGTATCATGAATACCGCAAGCAGTGGCTTCTTTTCAACCGATCGCACCATGCGGGAATATAATGAGGAAATCTGGAAATTGGAACCCGTTTAATAATAACCACCTTCATGAAATATCCGGGCTAGCCTGCCACATCAGCCTGCTTTTTACCGGTAATTTCTTCGACTTCTTCACCGCTGATGACTTCTTTTTCTTCCAGCCTGGTAGCCAGTTTGTCCAGTGTTGAGCGTTGCTCCTTGATAATATTAGTGGCACGTTGAAAGCCTTCTTCAATCAGTTTGCGTACCTCTTCGTCGATGATTAAAGCGGTTTCATCACTGTAGTTGCGTTCTTCCTGTCCTTCAACGCCAAGAAATTGTAATTGCTGTTTTTTGCCATAGGTAATCGGCCCCAGTTTTTTACTCATACCAAGCTGGGTTACCATACTACGTGCGATTTCTGATGCACGTTCCAGGTCATTAGCTGCACCACTGGAGATATCGCCAAAGACTTGCTCTTCAGCGACCCGGCCACCGAGTAATACGGCAATCTGGTCTTTTAACTCTTGTTCGGTTGAGAGGAATTTTTCATTGACCGGGAGTTGCAGGGTATAGCCCAACGCTGCGATGCCATGCGGAATAATTGAGACTTTGTGTACCGGGTCGCCAGTCGGAACATTTACCGCAACCAGTGTATGCCCGGATTCATGGTAGGCAACGCGGTGTTTTTCTTTTTGTGTGATGCCGCTATGTTTTTTTTCTGGCCCGGCGATAACCCGGTCAATGGCTTCTTCAAAATCCTGCAAGTCGATTTGCTGGTGTTTTTTGCGTACTGCACGGATTGCGGCTTCATTGGCAATATTTGCAAGGTCTGCACCGACAAAACCCGGCGTGCGTTTGGCAATCACCTCAAGATCCACGTTAGCGGCAAGTTTCATGTCTTTGGTGTGGATTTTCAGAATTGCTATACGCGCATGTAAATCAGGTTTATCGACCACGATCTGGCGATCAAATCGACCTGCACGTAATAGCGCCTTGTCGAGAATTTCAGGGCGGTTGGTGGCGGCCATGACGACCACCCCAGAGGAGGGATCGAAGCCATCCATTTCCGTGAGCAGTTGGTTCAGTGTTTGTTCGCGTTCATCATGGCCACCCATGCGTGGGCCGATACCACGTGCGCCGCCAATGGCATCCAGTTCGTCGATAAAAATAATGCAGGGTGCTTTTTGGCGTGCCTGGCTAAACATTTCACGCACCCGCGCAGCGCCCACGCCAACAAACATTTCAATAAATTCTGAGCCACTGATATTAAAAAAAGGCACTTCAGCCTCACCGGCAACAGCACGTGCCAGCAAGGTTTTACCGGTTCCAGGCGGCCCCATCAGGAGAACCCCCTTGGGCATATGTCCACCCAGGCTTTTTATTTCTTCCGGGTCTTTAAGAAACTGAATCACTTCCTGCAATTCTTCCTTGGCTTCTTCGGTGCCTGCGACATCTTTGAAGGTGACTTTAATATCGTTTTCTGCATGAATGTGTACTTTGTTACCAATATTCAAAAAGCCCTGGCTCATGCCCCCCATACGCTTGGCCAGCCAACCCCATAATAAAAAGATCAACCCAAACGGGATGATCCAGTTAAACAGCATATTGTTTAGCCAGTTATTTTCCTGGCGCACGATGAATTTTACTTTGTGCTCAACCAGTTGTTTGGCCAGTTCATTATTTTTCGGAACGGATGTAACGAAGATTTTGGGTTTATTGGTACTGGGGTCGAGTGTGGACAGTTTACCCCGGATGTAATTATCACTGACAACGGCTTCGGTCACTTCGTTTTTTTGCAGATACTGCTGGAATTCGCTATAGGGGATAGTCACTTTGGCCTGTTGTAGGGAAGGCCATATCCACAGTGACAGCAGTACAAAGATCAAATAATACCAGCCGATATTATTGGGGTTTTTCCAGAAAGGCGCCGGTTGCTTATCGGGCTTGTTGATCTCGATATCCGGTTTTTCCTCATTTAGCTTGAACTTATGCGTGTCTTTCATCTGGCATCCTTGTCACGGAACCTTGGTGATAGTTAGTACACTGTTCACGTTAAATTGTAGACATTGTACTAAGTTAATAAAAAACCTTGCCAGATAAGCTGGCAAGGCTCCACGTCTTCTATTCTTCTAGGTTTTTTTTGAAAAGAACTTGCTGAGCTTATCTTCGATGTTTCCCGCAAGTTCCTTCATGGCTTGCCAGCCTTCCCTGATTTCATCTTCGGATGATTCGGCAATTTCCCTGGCTTTTCCGCCAAGGTGCTCCATTTTATCTTCCAGCTCGTCCCATTCTTCCTGGATTTTGAGTTTCGCCAGGGTTAACCTCATTTTGAGTGCATCAGTATCAATATCCTCTGTTTGGTCCTCAACTTTTTCTTCCAGGTTATCCAGTTTTTCAAGAAACTCATTTTTCGCCACAATTGCGGAAGCCTGCATCGTTTTCTTTTTTTCTTCAACAGCGGTTAATAAATCATCCAATTGTTTTTTTAAATCACTCATTTTTTACGTCCTCATGTTTGCTACAAAAAGTACCCATCACCCTTATAGCAAAGCTAACATGCATGGTTTACAACAAATGTCAGTTAAATGACAGTTTTTGTTAAAAACCGCACAGTTTCAACTTAGCAAGTTAAATAAACTTTCTTCTACTACAATCAGTTATAAACAAGAAGTAATAAACCAGGAAGTATTTTCACGGAGGAGAATTGATGAGGCACCAAAAACGAACACTTGAATTTTTAAGCAGGCATTATCACCCCTTTACACATTTTACCGGGGAAATGCTGGAGCAAGCTACCAATGGCCTGCGTATTTTTGAGGTGCGGGCAGGGGAGAGCTTATCTTTGCAGGCGTGTAGTGCGGAAGATTTTATTTTTGTCACTGAAGGTTCTGCGGCTATCCAGTTTGACGATAACCTGGAAATTACAGTTGAAGCTTCTGCAAAACATCCTGTCAGTTTTTCCATGCAACAATCACCACTTCAAATCAGTACCGACGTGAGTGCAACCATTTGTCATGCGGATAGCTCACTGGTAAATGATTTTATCTCGCTTCAGGAAATATCCCATTCTGCAGATGTTGAAAATAGTGATGATTTTATGGAACGTTTAATGTTCCTTAAATCAACCAATGTATTTCGTTTATTGCCACTTAATGTTGTGGAGGAGGCTGCTCATCGCTGCGGGGAAATAGCGGTGAAAAAAGACACGGAAGTCATCAGGCAGGATATGAAAGCGGATAATTTTTATATCATTTTACAAGGTGAAGCAGAAGTCTGGCGCGAAGAACTGGAAGATGATGAGCCTCAAATGGTTGCCTTACTGGGTGTCGGCGATGCCTTTGGAGAAGAAGCGCTGATTACCGGTGGCGCGAGAAATGCCACAGTACAAATGACCAGCGATGGCCGTTTGCTGGAGCTAGCTAAATCGGACTTTGAAGAGCTGGTGTCAGCGCCTGCGTTGCGCTCTGTCACACCGGAAGTTGCCAAAGCCATGCTCAGTGATGGAGCAGAAATTATTGATGTACGTTTTGAAGAAGAATATGAGGAAAGCTTTATCCCCGGTTCAGTGCTAATGCCACTACCCGAATTACGCTCACATATCCCAAAGCTGGATGAAAACAAGCAATATTTGATCCTGTGTGCTGCGGGAATACGTGCAGCAGCCGCAACCTTGCTACTGCGCCAGCAAAACATTCAGGCTCGCTATATTGAAGGGGGGATCAAACACTGGCCCTATGAGACCTCGAAAAACCTGGATCTTGAACTTATCCTGTTTGATTTTTGTCCATTTGCACAGCGAGCAGCTATTTCATTGAAGCAAAACGAGATACCGCACAAACTGACTTATCTTGATCCAGATAATTTGCCCGACTGGTTTGAAGAAGTCTCACCCTTTGGTAACGTGCCCATTTTGCGTGTTGATGGCAAAACCACCATTTTTGAATCTTCCGTTATCAATGAGCTGGTGGCGATGGTTTCAGCTTCGCAAATGCTGCCTGCTGATCCGGTTGAACGCAGTGTCTGCCGGAGCTGGATTGAGTTTGGTTCCACCTTGCTTAGCCAGGTCACCGGTATACTTTCTGCCCAGGATGAAGAAGAATTTGGCAACAAGCATGCTGATTTACAGTTAAACCTGCAACGTCTCGAAGAACAGCTTGAAGGACGTGGGCCTTATTTTAGCGGGGATACATTCTCACTGGTTGATTCCACCTACGCCCCCTTGTTTATGCGTATGAACTACCTTAACCAGTTTTTTGAGCTTTATGACAAGAATGACTACCCGCTGATTTCTGCATGGGCTAATCAACTCCTTTCACTGGACTCCGTAAAACAATCCGTACCAAAGGATTTTGCTGAAATTTATTCAGCCTTTATCAAACGTCGCGGTGAAAACGGGGTGGTGGATAGATTGTGTCAGGCAGCGTGAATGCAGTATGCGGGCTGGTTTGGGAATTCTTGCTAAATATCCCGTAGTAATTCATTAATCCCGGTTTTACTTAATGTTTTTTCATCCACTTTTTTGACAATTACTGCGCAGTATAGGCTGTAGCTGCCATCATCGGATGGCAGGTTGCCTGATACCACGACAGAACCTGCGGGAATGCGGCCGTAGCTGATTTCGCCTGTTTCGCGGTCATAAATTTTGGTGCTCTGGCTTAAAAAAACGCCCATGGAAATCACCGAGCCTTTTTCTACTATTACGCCTTCGACGATTTCGGTGCGTGCGCCAATAAAACAATTGTCTTCGATAATGGTAGGGAGGGCTTGCAAGGGTTCTAACACGCCGCCAATACCCACGCCACCGGACAGATGCACGTTTTTACCGATTTGTGAAGCAGAGCCTACCGTTGCCCAGGTGTCTACCATGGTGCCGCTATCGACATAGGCGCCAATATTGACGTAAGAGGGCATTAGCACCACGCTGGGTGCAATGTAGGCGCCTTTGCGTACTGAGGCGGGGGGTACGACGCGCACACCGGATTCACGGAATTCACGGGTGTTGTAATCCGCGTATTTGGAGGGCACTTTATCGAAATAATGGGTAAAACCGCCTTTGATGAAGTCATTATCGTTAATGCGAAAGTAAAGTAGCATGGCTTTTTTCAACCATTCATTGACCATCCAGCTGCCATTAACCTTTTCAGCAACACGGGCTTTCCCCGAGTCGAGTTGTTCTATGACCTCTATGATGGCATCGCGTGTCAGTGTTTCGACATTGCGCGGGGTGATTTCAGCGCGGCGCTGGTAGGCATCTTCGATGATGGTTTTTAAATCCGACATGATTGTTTCCGGCTTTTGGTATTTGTTTATTC
>CAZPEE010000074.1:0-9360 GCA_964585525.1 uncultured Cocleimonas sp. | reverse complement strand
ATAATTCATTATCTTATTGCTTGTAAAAGCGGTCAACTGAGGAATCTAGGATTATTATTCAATACCATTATTCAATACCATTTTTCAAAAACAAAGCGCCCAGCGGCGGTAAAGTAAGCGTGATGGATTGTTCAAAGCCCGACCACGGTTTATCTTCAAGCTGGATTAATCCTCCATTACCCTGGTTACTGCCACCATAAAAGGTCGAATCGGTATTCAGTATTTCCTGATAGGGCGAACCACCTGGCACTCCAATCCGGTAATCATGCCTAACCATGGGTGTAAAATTTAACACACAAACCACATGTTCACTGCGATCTTCTGACCAGCGAACAAAGCTGAGTACCGACTGGCTGGAATCATGGCAATCTATCCACTGAAAACCATCCTGGGAAAAATCCAGTTGATGCAAGGCTGATTCCTGGCGGTACTGGTGGTTCAAATCACTTACCAGGTGTTTCACGCCCTGATGCTGCTCCACATCCAGCAAGGCCCAATCAAGGGCTGCCGACTCATTCCACTCCGACCATTGTGCAAATTCACAGCCCATAAAGAGTAGTTTCTTCCCCGGATGCGCGTATTGCCAGGCGTAAAACAAGCGTAGATTGGCAAATTTTTGCCAGTAATCACCCGGCATTTTACTGATCAGGCTACGCTTGCCATGCACCACTTCATCATGTGACAGGGGTAAAATAAAATTCTCACTGTAGGAATAAATCTGGCTAAAGGTTAACTGGTCATGATGAAACTGGCGATGTACCGGGTCGTTTTCGATATAAGACAGATTGTCATTCATCCAGCCCATATTCCATTTCATGGAAAAGCCTAAGCCACCCAGCTCAACCGGGCGTGACACCATTGGCCAGGCAGTTGATTCCTCTGCCATGGTGACGGCGCCGGGGTGTAGCCCAAGTACGGTGGTATTCATGTCACGCAAAAAGCGGATCGCTTCCAGATTTTCCGAACCACCAAACTGATTTGGTATCCACTCACCTTCCTTGCGTGAATAATTCAAGTACAGCATGGAAGCCACCGCATCAACCCGCAGTCCATCAATATGGAATTCTTCCAGCCAGTACACGGCATTGGTAATTAAAAAATTGCGTACTTCGTTGCGCCCGTAATTGAAAATCAGCGTACCCCAGTCCTGGTGTTCGCCCTGGCGTGGATCAGCATGTTCGTACAATGCTTCGCCGGTAAAACGCGCCAGCGCAAATTCATCTTTTGGAAAATGTGCTGGAACCCAATCAATAAATACCCCAATATTTTCCTGGTGGCAACGATCAATAAAATAACGAAAATCATCTGGCGAGCCAAAACGCGAGGTCGGCGCAAAAAAGCCCGTCACCTGATAACCCCAGGATTGGTCCAGTGGGTGTTCGGCTATGGGGAGTAACTCTACATGGGTATAGCCCAGTTCTCTGAGGTAGGGAATCAGGCGTTTCGCCAGTTCGCGCCAGTTTAAAAAGTCATGGCTGTCATGAACATCATCACAATCCCTGCCTTCATGTTCCATGCAGGCACGTTGCCAGGAACCGGCATGACATTCATAAATACTGATGGGTTGGTGTTGCCAGTCAAACCTGGTGCGTTGCTCCATCCAGCCTGTGTCTTTCCAGCCATAATTATTTTCCGCAACGATTTTCGAGGTGGTATCCGGGCGTAGCGCCATGGCACGCGCATAAGGGTCAGTTTTGGTCAATATTTCATTATGTTGCGACAGGATTTCATATTTATAGTTATCACCAGGCTGTAGGCCAGGAATAAAAATTTCCCAGATTCCAGCCCCTCCCCGACTGCGCATCGCATGGCAACGGCCATCCCAGCCGTTAAAATCACCCACCACACTAACGCGCTGCACATTCGGCGCCCAGACGCTAAACAAACAGCCATCAATGCCATCTACTGTTTTGAGGTGAGCACCCATAAAACGGTAGGCATGGTGATGTTTACCTTCGGCGAACAGGTGTAAATCAACGTCACCCAGTTGCGGCTCAAAGGTGTATGGGTAGATTGTGTCATGCCAGTAGCCTGTGCCCTTTTCTCGCCAGTGAAGGCTAATATGTTTCTCCAGTTTAGCTTTTGCCGGGACAGTCAGTTCAAAAATATCACTGCCAGAAATGCGTTTCATCGGGGTGTATTTTGGTTTTTTTCCCGAAAATCCGAACGTTAACTCGACTTCTTCGGCATGTGGGACAAACACGCGTACAATGCGCACAACCTTGTCAGTCGATGTGTCAGTTGCTTTGCCGGTCGAATGAATGCCAAGAACCTCAAATGGGTCATGGTGCCGCCCTTCCTGTATCCTTTTTAATGCCTTATTCATGCTTGTTCACCGCTATTTTTGTTCCGTGCTTATTCAGCATAAACGATCTGCCTGCTGCAATTTTTGCTTGATCTGTGTTGCCAGTCCATCTGTAATTTGCTGCCAGTCAAATTTCCACAACCAGTTTCCTTCCACTGTACCGGGCAGGTTCATGCGCGCATCTGTTCCCAGGTGCAAAAAGTCCTGCAAGGGAATAATGGCCAATTGCGCTTTTGTATCAAAAGCAACCTTTATGAGTGTATCGTTAAGCGCTCCAGGGTCATTAATATCCAGCGTTTTTAGCACATAACGCTGTGTCCCTTCATCCAGGCTGTCAAACCAGCCCATGGTCGTATCGTTATCATGCGTTCCGGTATAAACCACCCGGTCATAGCCAATATTTTGAGGCTTGTGTGGATTATCCTCGAAGCCATCGAATGAAAACTGCAAAACGGACATACCCGGCAAGTTAAAATGTTCACGTAAGGCATTCACTTCCTGAGTAATAATGCCCAGGTCTTCAGCAACCAGTGGAACAGCACCCATTTCATCATGTAATGTCTGTAACAGTTTGTCACCCGGAACTTTCTGCCAGTAGCCCGCTTCGGCTGTTTCACAATCCGCTTCAATCATCCAGACGGCTTCCAGCCCACGGAAATGGTCAATCCTGACCAGGTCAAATAATGCTAAATGATTCTTCAAACGCCTGATCCACCAGTCAAACTGGTTTTGTTGCATCACATCCCAGTTATAATGCGGATTGCCCCAGTTTTGTCCGGTTTCAGAAAAATAATCCGGTGGAACGCCTGCGACAACGGTTGGCATACCATCACCATCCAGCAAGAAATAATCCTGTTTAGCCCACACATCGGCACTGTCATGCGCGACAAATAGCGGCATATCGCCAAACAGGTAGATTTTCCTTTCCCTGGCATAATCACAAATTCGTTGCCAGCGTGAATACAATTGGTATTGTTGCCAGTAGATTTCAAAAATCTCGGTCAAATTATTTTGCCTGAATTTCTCCAGCGCTTTTTGATCCCGGTATTTATACATATCCGGCCATTGAAACCAGGCAGACATAGAATATTCCTGTTTTAATGCCATAAACAGTGCGTAATCGTCCAGCCAGTCATGTTCCCGTTGATACCAGGCCTTGAAATCATTGTCCTGCTTATGTTCATCAAATATTTCTGCATCCTCTGCCATGAGAGCCGGATTCAGGGCAAAAGCCGAGTAACACTGGTAAGGTGATAAGTTATTTTGCGGAACACCCAGTGGCAGCATTTGCCAGACATGCAGGCCCGCCTCTGCCATGAAATCCATCCAGCGGAAGGCATCACCATTTAAGCGCTCTGAGGGGAACGATGTGGGATGCAACAGTACCCCGCCAAGGCGGATTTTCTCCTGCTGTATCTGCGAATATGTTTTTATAAAATCATTCATTTTTGCTTCTGCTTTGTTGGGGTTCGTTCCTCACCGCCAACCTACCCGCCTCGCTTAAATTGTTTCCGGCTTACGCCGTTTTGATATTTCTTTGTTATTAATTCCTTCGCATCGTCCCCGAGTTTTCGGCATTGCCGCCACCCCGTGAAATCACCTCATCAAGCCGTGCCGGTGCTTCCATTTCAAGCAACTCATAAAGTAATTTCAACTGGGTACGAAACAGGCTGTCAAAATCACTAACACTGTCAGACGCATTGTAATCACCAAACCACCAGAACCAGTCTGAGCCTTCACAGATCGCCAGCTGCAAACGTGCTTCGTTTTGCTTTTCTACAGATAAACTCCCTGATGCCATTTTCTGGTCGTAAGCTTTTTTTGCCTTAACCAGGCATTCCCAGGCTCGGTTTTTGTCCCGGTCACCAATCCAGGTTGAAAAAGAACCATACACCCAGCTACCCGGACAGAATTGGTCAACACGCACTGCAGGCAACTTATCCGAAGCCGCAAAATGTGTCATGTTAATACGTTTGCTGGCAGCCATCGCCGAGTACAGTGCATTGATAAAGGGATAGCCATTATCCAGATAATATTCCCAGGCGTTTTCGCCATCGAGGATAATTGAGACGACTTGCTGATCCGCATCATCACCCAGGAAATCGACAATATTTTCCAGGTTTTCAACAAAGTGATGCGCCGCATCATCTGCATTCCAGTGGCTATATTCAAAGCCAATAAAATCAGACAGTCCATCATCGCGAAAGAACATGCGGGTGTTGGTATCCTGATATTGGTATGGTTTAAACAGTGCTTTTTTATTTGCCATTTCCTCAGCATTACAACCGGCACGCTGACAAGTATTGTGCCAGACAGCCTCGCCAGAGGCTGTCCAGCGAATATCGAACTGATCCAGCAAATGCAAGGCATCGGGGCTGATACCACCTTCGGATAACCAAACACCCTGCGGCTTACGGTGAAAATAGTGCTCAAACACTTCAATGCCTTTTTGCAGTTGCCAATGTGAACGCTCATAACCATCCGGGTAATTTTCACATTCGGGCAGCGGTGCATCAGGCAGTGCGCAGCGCATATTCTCAAAATCATCCAGCAGTGGAATAATCGGATGCGAATAAGGTGTTACCGACAGTTCGATGCGCCCTTCTTCTGCCAGTTTGCGGTAACGTGGAATGATCCCGGCGAGGCTTTCATGAATGAGTGTGAGTAGGTCATAGCGGTCTTCCAGCGTATAACCGTATTCTTTATCAAATAAGCGCCGTGCAATCTCATGATCGCGAAGTGAATGGCCCAGCCAGACCAGGTGATACCAGACCAGTAAATCAATAAAATACTGGTCTTCCATGTAAATCAGGGGGAAATGTTGCTCATCCCCGGCTTTTTCAAAGGCATCGTCCAGACAATCCACAAGTCGCTTAAAGGCCGGATAAGGATCAATCATGCGTGGCGCATAACAACGTTTACAATCTTCAACCAGTTTTTTACGATCAGTAATCTCAGCCGGTATATTGGTCACACCAGTTAATAGCGCAAGCAAAGGATCTGACATCGAAATCGACATCAAGTCTTTGCGCTTTATAAAAGCATCCAGTTCCTTAACATAGTCATCCAGTTGTTCCAGTAAAATCGGTGAAAAATTCACAACTGAGCGCATTTTCGGGTGATTTTCCAAGTGTGCGGCCATATCGGTATAGTCTTTTATACCATGCAGGTAGACCCACGGTAGATGATATTTGCCGTGCAAACCTTCACGATAAAAGGGCTGGTGCATATGCCAACAAAGTACTACGTTCAAGCCAAACTCCTCAATTTACATGGGGCAAATTACTGCCATTAATGCCATTAAAATAAAGCCAGATCCAGTTTTTATCGTAATTGCCAGACCTGTTATTTATTCGGATTTATTAACCCGGCAACAATCATTCCGGGTTAATATGAAAACCTCCAACGATCATCACCTCCTAGCGAATACAGGTGTTGACCTAACATCTGCGGGGTGATCAGGACAACGCCGCCGGGTGTAACATGGTAATTCTTGCGATCCTCATCCAGGTTTTCACCAACAACCGTACCATCAGGAATCACCGTACCCTTATCAATGATTGCCCTGGTAATACGGCAATTTTCACCAATATGCACTTTGGGGAGAATGACACTATCTTTTACCAGGGAATAACTTTCGATGGTAGTGGCAAATGAAATGACCGAACGTTTTACCCGTGCACCGGATAAAATACAGCCCCCTGATACCAGTGAATCAATCGCTTCCCCCCGGCGGTTCTTATCATCAAAAATAAACTTTGCAGGTGGGTGTTGTGTTTGATACGTCCAGATAGGCCAGTCACGGTTATAAAGGTTAAGCTCCGGCTCTATTTCACAAATTTCCATATTGGTTTTCCAGTATGAATCCAGGTTACCTACATCCCGCCAATAGGCGGGCTCGCCGGTTTTCTCATCACGGTAGGTATAAGCCATTGCAATGGAATCCTGGATTTTACGTGGAATGATATCCTTGCCAAAATCATGGGACGAATCCTCCATCCCGGCATCTTCAACCAGTGTTTCGAATAAGAACCGGGTTGAGAATACATAAATCCCCATGGATGCCAGTGCAATATCCGGCTTGTAAGGCATCGGTTGTGGATGTTCTGGCTTTTCTGAAAAACCTGAAATACGCATATCATCATCAAGCGACATGACACCAAAGCCTTTGGCTTCTTCCAGCGGGACTTCAATACAGCCAACAGTAAAATCAGCCCCCGATTCAACATGCTGGATCAGCATTTTTGAATAATCCATGGTGTAGATATGATCGCCCCCAAGCACAATGACATATTCGGCGGCATGCCGCTGCATAATATCAATGTTTTGGAAAAGTGCATCTGCCGTACCCTTATACCAGGCCTTTTCTTCGGTGCGTTGCTGGGCGGGCAGCAATTCGACAAATTCGCCAATTTCATCGCGCATAAAACTCCAGCCACGCTGTAAATGGCGTAACAATGAATGTGATTTGTATTGGGTAAGTACACCTATTTTGCGTAAACCTGAATTAACGCAATTTGACAATGCAAAATCAATAATCCGGTATTTCCCGCCAAAAGGCACAGCTGGTTTGGCGCGCCAGCGCGTTAAATCCTTAAGGCGTGAACCTTCACCACCTGCCAGTATCAGGACCAGTGTCTTACGGTTTAACTCCGTCACCATACTGGGTTCTATATAATATTTATAATGACTGGACTGTTCTTTTGAACCAATAGTCATTGTGAGCTCCCTTTTATTTCCTTGTTATTTAATTCGTACAAGCCTCAAAGATAGCCATCATTCAGGCCCGGGTTTGTTGATTACATCCTTGTAAAAGTTTAGCAGTGCATTGGTTGATGCATCATGCAACGCCGAGGGTCGCGGGTTGTTAATATCATCCAGGATACGCCTGGCAAGTTGTTTTCCCAGCTCAACCCCCCACTGGTCAAATGAATTCAGGTTCCAGATAATGCCTTGTACAAAAATCTTGTGCTCGTATAAGGCCAAAAGCATACCAAGGGCATGTGGGGTGAGTTTTTTAATAAGCAGTGTATTGCTCGGATGATTCCCTTCAAACACCATATGGTGGATACGTTTATTGACATTCGCAAGGTCACGCCCACTGGCTACTATGTCAGCATAGGTTTCATCAATCGTACGGCCGCGCATGAGTGCCTCAGTCTGCGCCAGCACATTGGAAAACACAATATTATGTTGCGCCTGAATATTCTTGTTAACCTCCATGGAAACAATAAAATCTGCAGGAATCATCCGCGTTCCCTGATGGATCGACTGGTAGAAAGCATGTTGCCCGTTTATACCCGTTGTGCCCCAGATGATCGGCCCTGTCGCATAATCCACTTTGCGCCCATTGCGGTCTACCGATTTACCATTGCTTTCCATATCGGCCTGCTCCAGGTACATCGGCAGGTTACGCAGGTAATCATCATAAGGAAATATACCGTACGATGCTGCCTTGAAAAAATTGTTATACCAGATACCCAGCAATGCCAGGATAACCGGCATATTCTTCTCGAAAGGTGCTTGCTGGAAATGCTCATCCATGTCATAAGCTCCCCTAAGCATCTTCTTAAAGTTATCCATCCCCACCCCAACAACAATAGACAAGCCAATCGCAGACCATAACGAATAACGCCCACCGACCCAGTCCCAGAATTCAAACATATGATCAGGACTAATTCCAAATTGGCACACCGCCTCCTGGTTGGTTGACACGGCAACAAAATGCTTTTTTATATGTAACTCATCACCTGCCGCCTGCAATAGCCAGTCACGTGCTGTGTGGGCATTGACCAGCGTTTCCTGGGTAGTAAAAGTTTTAGAGGAAACAATAAAAAGTGTTGTTTCAGGATTTAATACTTTCAGTATTTTCTGAATATGGGAACCGTCAACATTAGACACAAAATGCACTTTTAATTTTTCATGGTGATAGGGTGTCAAGGCCTGATAGACCATTTTGGGCCCCAGGTCGGAACCACCTATGCCAATATTAATAATATTGGTAATAGGCCTGCCCGTATAACCTTTCCAGTGTCCTCCACGCACTTCTTCTGAGAAAACCCGCATTTTTTCTAGCACTGCGCGAATCCCCGGCATAACATCTTTACCATCCACAAAAACTGGTTTATCAGAGCAATTACGCAATGCCGTGTGCAGCACGGCCCGGTTCTCGGTATTATTGATTTTATCGCCCCTGAACATGCGCTCTCGCCACTTCGCAAGCCTGGATTCTGTTGCCAGATCGCACAGCAAGGAAATTGTTTCCGGGGTAATGCGGTTTTTAGAATAATCGAGCAATAAATCATTATGCTCAATCGAGAATTTTTCAAAACGCAGCGGATCAACACTAAACAGGCGACGCATATGCAGGTTTCTGACTTTATCAAAATGAACCGTCAACTTTTTATAAGCTGGAAGTTTATTAAAAGAAAGCTGTTCTTTGTGTTTAATCATATCGCTGTTTTTTAAATTAGTTAAACCTGCCGTCTGAAGTATAGGCTGTGGTAAAAGAAGGCGGTAAGAATTGTCATCTTTTCTTGACCTGAAACCAGCCGTCCAAGGTTTTTGCATCTGCAGCACCACTATCCAGAACAACCTTAAGCTGGCCTAATGACCCTATTTGTGCAACGGGAAGTTTTTCACCCTTGCGCCACTTTTCTACGGCTAACTGCTTGGATGTCCCTGTTACCATAACCAATAACATCTTATTCTGGCTTAACGCTTTAACACTCAGGCTAACCCGTTCTGGTGGCGGCTTGGGTGAATCATAAACTGCATGAACCATTTCATCTTTTGGGTAATCCCTGCCAGGAAAAAGGCTTGCCGTATGCCCATCCTCGCCCATGCCTAGTATCACCAGATCAAAAGGCAAAGCATTCTCAACAATGCCTTGGTAAGCTCTGGCTGCCTGTTTAGCACCCCGTTCTGCAGGAATAAAATGACAGTTTTCCGGCGCAATCTTTACCCTGGAACGACTCAACAAAGTACGCTGAATCATCATGCTGTTTCGCTCAGGATCATCGGCAGGCAAACAACGCTCATCACCAAGAAAAATC
>CAZPEE010000073.1:0-9385 GCA_964585525.1 uncultured Cocleimonas sp. | reverse complement strand
CCCTGCTAGGGTGTTCACGATATTTGTCCAACCTTCTTTGCCAGATTTTCCAGAATTCCCATTCCCTTCATGAAACATCCGGGTTAGCCGCACTCTTGGCTCGACCCTCCTTAATAATTTCTTTACACTATCCCGCTATGACCCTTCAAGTTAACAACCTTCAATGCATCCGTGGTGACCGTGAACTGTTTACGGGTTTATCATTTGAGTTGGGGGAACGCCAGCTTTTGATGCTGGAAGGCGCGAATGGCAGCGGCAAAACAACTTTGCTGCGAACTTTGTGTGGGCTGTATTTACAGGAGCAGGGGGATATCCTGTGGAATGGCAAACCAATACGCAAGCTGGATGAAGTGTATCGACAGGAGTTGCTGTATTTAGGACATTATAATGCAATCAAGTCTGATTTGACCGCGCTGGAAAATTTGCGTATCAATGCGCTTCTTGCGGGTGAAAAAATTAATCATGATCAACTCATGCAGGCACTGGATACGATAGGTTTGTTTGCGTTTGAAGATTTCCCTACGCGGCAATTATCGCAAGGACAGAAGCGCCGGGTTGCTTTGGCCCGCTTATTGTTAAGCAAAGCAAAGCTGTGGATACTGGATGAACCGTTTGTGGCGCTGGATGTTGCGGCAGTCGAACTGTTGCAGAAAATCATTGCCAAACATGTGGATAATGGGGGTATGGCGATTATTACGACACATCAGGAAGTGCCACTTACCCAGGGGGCAGTCAAGCGTTTAAGACTGGGCGCTACTTTTGAGACAGCACAAAGTGACCTTGCGAATGCTTAGTGCTTTCTGGATTGTGTTAAAACGGGATTTGTTGCTGGCATTACGCCGTCGCAATGAAGTTTTTACCGTGCTTTTTTTCTTTATCGTGGTGATTAGCCTGTTCCCAATGGGTATTGGCTCGGAGGAAAAAATACTCATTAAAATCGCATCGGGTGTCGTCTGGATAGCGGCGCTACTGGCTTCAACCCTGGCTCTGGAGCGCTTGTTTTCCAATGATTATGAAGACGGCACTCTGGAACAAATGTTACTTACGCCACAATCGTTATCCATTATGGTGTTTGCTAAAATATTTGCACATTGGTTGCTTACGGGTTTGCCGCTGGTTTTGATTGCGCCACTGGTTGGCTTGTTTTACCACATTCCATGGGAATCTGTGGGTGTTATGATGCTGGCATTGTTGTTGGGTACGCCGGTGCTGAGTATGATTGGTGCGATTGGTGCAGCATTGACACTGGGATTGCGTGGTGGAGGTGTTTTGCTTTCGTTTTTGGTGTTGCCCTTGTATATTCCGGTATTAATCTATGGTTCGGGTGCAATTTCCGCTAGTATGGCTGAAGGTTTGAGTGTCCAGCCGTATTTGTTGTTGCTGTTCGCGTTTATGATTTTATCGGTGATTTTTGCACCGTGGGCAACGGCATCAGCCCTGAAGATTTCGCTGGAATAATGCTATACATCTTAACGTTTGTTAATGTTGTGACTTACTACAAAATAAATAATTACTGAAACATGAAAATAAACTGGTTTAAATACGCCGCGCCGATGAATTTTTATTCCTTGTCGGGCAAGCTAATCCCCTTTTTCTGGATTGCCGCTATCATTTTCACTTTGCTTGGCTTGTACATTGGTTTTTTCAACACGCCTGACGAACTGGGCAATGGCATGAAGGAATATTACCGGATCATTTATGTCCATGTGGCAACCGTGTGGATGGCGATGTGGCTCTACGGCATGATGGTGTTCTGGGCATTGATTGGTTTGATTTTTAATACACGGCTATCCTATATGGTAGCTTCGGCAACGGCAATTACCGGTGCGATCATGACCTTTGCGGGATTGGTGACGGGTGCTATCTGGGGTAAAACCAGTTGGGGAACCTGGTGGGACTGGGATCCCCGGATGACCACTTATTTAATCCTGTTTTTTGTCTACATCGGCTATATATCATTACAATCATCCATTGATGATACCAGGCGTTCGGATAAGGCATCCGCATTTTTGGCAGTAGTTGGCCTGGCGATTGTGCCGATTATTTATTACTCGATCAATTGCCCAGATCCTGACCAATGTGCATCTTTGCATCAACAATCATCCTTTAAAGGCGTACAATCCGATATATTAACCGCCATGTTATTAACAACACTCGGTTTTTGGATGTATTCTTTTGCAGTGATCTTGATGCGAACCAGAAATATTATTCTGCATCGTGAACAAAAGGCCAGTTGGGTGTCTAAACTTAAAGAGGTCAACCAATGAGTGAGTTTTTACACATGGGTGGCTATGCTGCATATGTCTGGAGTGCTATGGGTATTGTTTTTCTTTTAGTGTTGTTGGAGCCGCTTTTACTGGTGATGCAACGTAGAACGATCTTAAAAAATATCCGACGATTAAAACGACTCGAACAACGCGCTGAGTCTCAAAAATCTACGCGTTAAACGATAAAATAAGTTTTGCTGTCCCCTTTGTTTTCTATAAAGAAAATAGCAGCGATAACCTATGAATGAGGCAAAAAAAATGAAGCCAAGGAATAAACGAATAGTTTTTGTATTGATTGCATTACTCAGTGTAGGTGCGGCATCTGCCTTGATCAATAAAGCGATGCAAGGCAATCTGAATTACCTGTATACGCCCGAAGAAGTGTTATTGGGCAAGCCCCCTAAAGACCAGGTTTTCCGCCTCGGTGGCTTGGTTAAAAAAGGTAGCTTAACGCGTAGTAAAACCAAAATGGAAGCCCGTTTTGTGGTGCGGGATAACCATCATAACGAGATTACGGTTGTCACTGACAAAATATTGCCAGACCTGTTCCAGGAAGGGAAAAGCCAGATTTCACGCGGCAAAATGGGCGATGATGGCCTGTTTCATGCGATCGAAGTTCTCGCAAAGCATGATTCGGAATATATGCCAAAAGAGCTAAAAGATAAGCTGAAAAAAGAACATGAGGTTGCATCACCAGTCAAAACATCTGCATCTGTAGAAAATATGGGAGATAAATAATGATCCCGGAAATTGGTCACTTTGCACTCATCCTCGCCTTGTCGGTTGCTGTCGTACAGGGTATTTTCCCCCTGGTTGGTTCCTTGACGGGAAAACCTAACTGGGTTGCCATGGCAAAGCCTGCCGCTAAAGGGCAATTCCTGTTTATGCTGATTTCATTTGCTGCCCTGGTTTATGCCTTTATCAGCAATGATTTTTCAGTTAAATATGTGGCAATGAATTCCAATACCCAGATGCCGACGATATTTCGTGTTTCCGCTGTATGGGGCGCGCATGAAGGCTCCTTGCTACTTTGGGCTACAATTTTATCAGGCTGGGGCGCTGCTGTAGCCTTTTTCAGTAAAGGTATTCCGCCGATTATGCTGGCACGTGTCTTAGGCGTGATGGGGTTAGTCGGCGTAGGTTTTATGCTGTTTATGCTGATTACGTCTAATCCGTTTGAGCGCTTGCTTAATATTCCGCTTGAAGGCCGCCAGCTTAACCCGCTATTACAGGATTTTGGTCTGGCGATTCATCCGCCAATGCTTTATATGGGCTATGTCGGTATGTCGGTTGCCTTTTCCTTTGCGGTAGCAGCAATGATCGGCGGCAAGCTGGATGCAGCATGGGCGCGCTGGGCAAGGCCATGGACCAACATTGCCTGGATGTTCCTGACCTTTGGTATTACCCTGGGTAGCTGGTGGGCTTACTATGAGCTTGGCTGGGGCGGTTGGTGGTTCTGGGACCCGGTTGAAAATGCCTCACTGATGCCCTGGATTGTGGGTACGGCGCTGATCCATTCTCTTGCGGTCACTGAAAAACGCGGCGCATTTAAAGCCTGGACAATTTTGCTGGCAATTTTTGCTTTCTCTTTGAGTTTATTGGGTACTTTCCTGGTACGCTCGGGCGTGTTAACGTCGGTACATTCGTTTGCCAGCGACCCAGAACGTGGTTTATTTATTCTGATGTTTTTACTCATCGTGATCGGTTCTTCACTGGCCCTGTTTGCATTTCGTGCATCTAAACTACGTTCATCGGGTACTTTTTCCGTAATCTCGCGGGAATCAGGCTTATTGGTCAATAATGTCATTTTACTGGTGATGACAGCAGCCGTACTGCTTGGCACCCTATACCCATTAATCAATGATGCCCTGGGTTCTGGAAAAATATCTGTTGGCCCACCATACTTTAATTTCATCATGGTTCCCCTGGCTATTTTACTTTATTTGGTGATGGGTACGGGTTTCTTCCTGCGTTGGAAAAAAGATAGCGGCGAGCGTATTGTTAAAAAATTATGGGCGCCTTTTGTCGTGAGCCTGGTGATTGCGATCATCATCCCGCTGTTATTCGCGTCCCAATCTGGATGGGAAGTTGCAATCGGTATGTTTGCAGCCAGTTGGGTCGCGTTAACGGCGCTCATGTGGTTATTGGGTAACGGCCGATCCCCGTTTAAATTACCCCTGGCTAGTTGGGGTTCGGTGATAGCACATCTTGGTATGGCAATGGCGGTTGTTGGCATTACACTGGTGTCTTTGTATGATTCTGAAAAAGATGTGCGCCTGGAAAAAGGCCAATCATATAACCTGGCTGGTTTTGATTATAAGTTTATGGGTGTCGAATCACATAAAGGGCCTAACTACATGGCTAACCGTGCGACCATCGAAGTCAGCAGGGATGGTCAGGCCCTGACCGTACTGCACCCTGAGAAACGAGATTATGGCCCACGTGCCATGCCAATGACCGAAGCGGGCATTGACGGTGGCTTCACCCGTGATTTGTTTGTCGCTTTGGGTGAGCCGCTAGGTGGAAACGCCTGGAGTTTCCGCATTTACCACAAGCCATTTGTTCGCTGGATTTGGCTGGGTGGTGTTTTGATGGGGCTGGGTGGTTTGATGGCAGCATTGGATAAGCGTTACCGCCGGGTACGTAAAATTGTGCTTGACCCTGTTACCACGGATTCATCAAAATCAAAAACAATCGGTAGTACGCAAGGCGCAACAACATGAACAAAAAGTTTTTTATCCCCTTAATCCTGTTTTTGGCATTGGGAGCCTTAATGCTGTTTGGCTTAAGTAATGACCCTAAACTGATACCTTCGCCGTTTATTGGTAAACCAGCACCGGCTTTTAGCTTGCCACAACTCTATAAAGCTGGAAACTTTTCGTCTGATGATATGAAAGGCAAAGTCTGGGTATTGAATCTATGGGCATCCTGGTGTTCATCCTGTAGGGCAGAACACCGGGTTCTTAGCAAGTTTATTGCAGAAGAAAAAATACCGACTATTGGTTTGAATTACAAAGATTATGGAACACAGGAGTATGGTGATGCAGCCAAGCAATGGTTGGGAACATTAGGTAATCCGTATTATGCTGTGGTTGTGGATACCAAGGGTGATGTGGGTATCGACTGGGGGGTTGTGGGCGTGCCAGAAACCTTTGTGATGGATAAAAAAGGTATTGTGCGTTACAAGTTTACCGGGCCTGTTTATCAGAAGGCGGTAGATGAAGAACTAAAACCGTTGATAGAAAAATTGCTTAAAGAGGATGGATAAATTGAGGCAGGGTCTTTTTAAATCATTGTTTATCGGTGTGCTGTTGCTGGCTATGGGTTCTTCCTATGCGGTTAAAATCGAGTTTCATGATTTTGCCAATAAAGAGCAGGAACAACTGTATTTGCGATTAATTGCAGAGCTGCGATGTGTGAAATGCCAAAACCAGAATCTGGCCGAATCGAATGCGGAACTTGCCAAGGATATGCGAGACAAAGCCTATGCGATGGTGATTAAGGGTGGAACGCGTGAGGATGTTATCAAGTATATGACAGACCGCTACGGTGATTTTGTTTTGTATAAACCGCCGTTTAAAATGAAAACAGTGTTGCTTTGGTTTGGCCCCGCTCTTTTATTGCTTTTTAGCCTTTATTTCCTGCTTAAACGTATCCGGCAACAAGAACAAAAGCCTGCCGTTGGAGCCTTAAGTGATGAGCAGCGCCAGAAAATGCGTGACTTGCTCAATGAAAACGTTAACAAAAATCTTAATAAATAGGAATCCTTAGATGTTCTGGATAATTGCCGCCGTTCTGGTATTGATAGCGCTTGCCTTTGTTTTACCTGCCTTGTTAAGGCAAACTTCGTATGATTCAAACAGCAATGGGGTCAATAGTAGTGCGCAGGATCTTCGCCGCCTGCAAAATATCGAAATTGCCAAAGAGCAGTTAAACGACCTTGAACAGCGCTTTGAAAATGGTGAAATGGATAATGATGCTTATCAAAAAACACGCGATGAACTGGAGCTTGCACTGTTTAATAATATGCAGGAATCTGAGCAGGATAGCGCATTTAATGCTGCAGAGAATGCGGCAAAAACAAACTCAAATAAATCCTTGTTAAGTAGTGTGGCAATCGCGTTACTGGTTCCACTGATTGCAGTTGGCACCTATATAAAACTGGGTAACCCGGTGTTTACCACCGAGTTTTCCTCAAAGCTGGCAGCAAAAGAAGAAATCCGTAAAGATGTCCCTAAAAAAGCAGATGGCACGCCTGATGTTGATGCAATGGTGGCAAGTTTGCAAAAAAAGATGGAAGCTAACCCGGATAATGCCAAAGGCTGGTTTATGCTGGGTCGCTCCTACATGGTGCTTAAGCGTTATCCAGATGCGGTGAAAGCCTATGAACAGGTGAATCGTTTAATGCCCAATTCGCCCAATGTGATGCTCTCCCTGGCGGACGCAATCTCCATGCAAAATAACGGGCAGATTGCGGGTCGCCCGGCAGAATTGATAGAGCAAGTATTAAAAGTAGACCCTGAAAATTTGACGGGGTTATGGCTGGGTGGTATGGCCGCCAGACAAAAACTGGATTATGTGACCGCTGTTGGGCGCTGGCAAAAAGTATTGCCATTGCTCAAAGACCCTGGTGAAAAACAGGAAGTTAATTCGCTGATTTCAGAAGCCATGAAGCAAATGACACCTGGGCAACTAAAAACAGTAAAAAAACAGGCTGAAGCGATAACTGTTGCGGCCAAAGCAGCGGCAGCGAAAGGGATTCGTGTTCATGTGGCGTTATCTGATGCATTAAAAAATCAGGCTAATCCCGATGATTTGGTCTTTATCTATGCCAAGGCTTTAAGTGGCCCACCCATGCCGCTGGCTGCTGCCAAAAAACGTGTTAAAGATTTACCACTGGATATCGTGCTGGATGACAGCATGGCAATGATGCCTGCAATGAAATTATCCGGGTTTTCAGAAGTGGTTGTGGGTGCGCGTGTTTCTAAATCAGGCAGGCCAATTCCACAAAACGGCGATTTATTCACCGAGAAAAAGCCGGTTAAGGCTGGGGAGCAAGTCAATCTAACGATTGATTCAATCAAGGGTCAGCCTGCTCCTGTTGCACAAAAAACAACGCCGGCTACAACAACTGCAACACTCCCGGCTTCTGCGACACAAAAGCCCGCAACAACGGCAGAGGGTATTACGGTCAGTATCTCGCTTTCAAAGGAGATGATGGCTCAGGCAAAACCTGATGACCTGGTGTTTATCTACGCAAAGGCGCTAAGCGGCCCGCCAATGCCATTGGCGGCTGCAAAGAAACAGGTCAAAGACCTGCCGCTAACCATCACACTGGATGACAGCATGGCGATGATGCCGAGCATGAAATTGTCCGGTTTTAACGAGGTGGTAGTGGGCGCAAGGGTTTCCAAGTCAGGTCGGCCAATTCCTCAAAATGGCGACCTGTTTGCCGAAAAGAAGCCAGTCAAAGCCGGTGACAAAGTTGAATTGACAATTGATTCGGTGGTTAAAAAATAACAGAAGGTATGTTATCTGCGCTAAGTTCATTAATTTACCTGAAAATATCGCCTGAAAGGATATTTCTAAAAAACCTGAAATCAGGTAACACTATTTCAGATTTTCCTATACTTGCGCTAAACGTGAGTAATAATAGCAACAATAAAGTACAACAAACCGTTTATGCTGTGGGTAAAGATGCTCTTCAGGCAAAAAAAGAACATCAAGACCTGATTTTAAAAAATGGTTTTGAGCATCCCCGTGTGGTCATTGGTGAATTTGCTATCGCTGAAAAAACAGTACAGCATTTTATTAGACAACTTGATAAACAAGCTATATTTCGCATACGCCCTGTTGTTATTCTGCATCCTTTGGGGAATTATGATGGTGGCCTATCCTCGATTGAAATCAATGCCTTAAAAGAAATTGCGATAGGTGCAGGAGCGAGGAAAGTATTTATTTGGCAAGGTCGGGAATTAACGGATCATGAGATAAAAACCGGAACTTTTCCGTTGGAAGGCTGGTTACAGGGTGTTCCTGACTGGATTAAATCTTAGCCTGGATACATGAATGGTTTTCTGAAAAAATCCACCCCTTCATGAAACATCCGGGTTAACGACATAAACCGTAAAATCATTTTCCAGATATCCATCAATAATGTGATATTTTCCGGTTGGCTTTAGATCATGTTTAATGAAATCGGCTATTTCATCAGGATCAAAGCTTTGTAAATCCCAGCGGCTGGCTGTCCATTCGTGACGTGCGTCCAGCAGGTTGAAGGCAATTCCTTTGCGGCAGGTGTGGTACATTTTTTTAATCACATTCAGCGCATAGTTTTTGGAGCTGTTGGCGGAATCATCCTTTGCCAGATAATCCAGTTTGCGGTTCAGTGCGCCAGACAGGGTGACATAATCTACGCTTTTTTCTGCAGGATCATAATCAAATAAATCACCTGTCAGTAGTTTGGTTTTGGGGTAGCGTTTGCGTCCTTCCTTGATGAGTTCTTCAGATAAATCAAGGCCAATAAAATCTACCGGTTTACTGTTCTTATCCAGAAAAGCGGCGAAATCGCCAAAGCCACAACCCACATCAAGTACGCTATCCCCAGCTGTTATTCCTATCCCTGAGAGAATTTTAAAACGGATTTCCTGTATCTCTGTGCTACTCCAAAGCAATGAGTTGGGATGATAGCCGTGTCGATTAAAGGCGTCTTTTTGCGCGTTGATAATGGCCTGGCGTTGTTTTAGGTTCATGCTTGATTGCCAGCTGATTTATGAAGTTGGTTTTTCAAGCACGTAAAGTGATTCTTTGACTTCATCCATACGGGCATCCAGTACCTCGATTGCATCACTGATTCCACGGTTGTAAAAGTAGCCACCCACTTCTTCTGAAAAGAAATCGAGTAAAAATTCAGCGTCAAAGTTGCCCACATCAAAATCAAGTTCTTCTTTTAAATACAGTTTTATTTTAGGAATAATCAATTCCTTTTCTTCTTTGGAAAATTTAATCGCAGCTTCCATAATAACTCTCGAATGATTGAATGAAGGTAGTTTTTGTGAATTATCCTAGAATCCTCAGTTGGGCAGGATAAAGTGTATGGCTGTGGTGGTGCAGGGCTA
>CAZPEE010000072.1:0-9405 GCA_964585525.1 uncultured Cocleimonas sp. | reverse complement strand
TGGCAAGGTGAGTTAAGCCGGGAATATTACACTTAAAGTCTTCCAATAGGCTCCACAAATGCTTTTCCCCCTCTCCTTTGGAGGGTGTTGTAAAAGTACGCTTTTGTAGGTTGGCGCTGAGGAACGAAGCCCAACAACAGCATCACGTTGGGCTTCGTTCCTCAGCGCCAAGCTACAATATTTGTTTTTTACTACAGCCCATTTTGGGAGAGGGGATAATTGTTTTTAACACGTTTTTAATCCACGTTTGAATAGGCTTATTGCTTCTTTGACCATTCTTTTGTGTGCTTTTTGGGGTAGTTTGAAAAAACCTTTGTGTAACACAATCCCATCCAGCATGCTGACGAATACGCGACCCAGTAAATCAGGGTTCATATCCGAATGTATCTCGTTGTTGTCAATTAGCGATTTGAAACAGGCTTGGTAAAAATCTCCAATTTCATCAAAAAAACACTGGTACTCTTTTACAAAGGTTTCAGAGCTAAAGCTTGGGCCAAAAGCTTCAAAGAATACGGGAATAAAGCGGCTTTCTTCGTCGCTGATCATTAATGCATTTTCGATGTGTTGTAGCAGATCATCAAGGGTAGGGAAGTGTTTATCGGGCATTAAGTGCTGTTTAAGCCGGTCAAAATGCCTTTCGGCAATTGCCTGAATCAAGGCTTCTTTCGAATCAAAATAGAGATACAGCGTACCTTTTGCAATATCAGCCTGCTGCGCAATTTTACTCATGGACGTGTTATGAAAACCATGCGTTAAAAAGGCCGCAAGTGTCGCTTGCAGTATCTTGTTTTTCATTTTTTCTTTATCAACAATCTTGGGCATAGTTGAATACCTGGTTTTTAATGACTGAGTGGTCATTATATCTTGATTTATCCTGGCAGGGGTTGTAAATTATTAATGACCAAGTGGTCACTATAAATAAAATCGAATAGGAAAAAATTTATGCAGCTCGAAAAAATAGCGGATAATATCTGGATTTATAACGGCCCAACCGTACCATTTTATGGTGTGCCTTTCCCTACGCGGATGACTATAATCCGGTTGAAAAATAAAAAAGTTTGGATACATTCGCCGGAAAAAATGAATCCTCAACTTAAAGATGAAATAGACCAGCTTGGTGAGGTGGCTTACCTGATTTCCCCCAATAAATTGCATCATCTTTTTGTCGAAGAATGGATAGCCGCTTACCCGCAGGCGAAAAACTACGCCACCACCGGTCTGATTAAGAAACGTAGTGATATTAAATTTGATAAGGCCTTGAGTGATATTGCCGAAAATGACTGGAAGGAGGAGATTGATCAAGTCATTTTTAAAGGCAGTCTGGTGATGGAGGAAGCGGTGTTTTTTCACCTATCCTCCAAAACCATTATACTCACCGACCTGGTTGAAAATTTCACGCCAGAAAGTTTAACGCCCTGGCAACGGGGCTTGGCAAAGTTCGCCGGAATTTTAGCGCCGAATGGTAAAGCACCGATTGATTATCGGGCAACTTTCCTTCTGGGTAAACAGCAGGCAAGGGAATCCTTAGCAGTGATGCAATCGTGGGATGTTCAGAATGTGATTATGTCTCATGGTGAATGTGTTTTTGGTGAGGGAGGAGCTTTTCTTGAGCGGGCTTTTGATTGGGTATAATGTGATTCTAGGGTTTTCTTTTATCACCAGCCTGCTTGCTGTAGCATGTGCTTTTTCTATTCATTATTACTTTGGTTGAATTATGAAAATAGTATTATTTCTGCTGCTCTTAAGTGTTTCATTCTCAGCGGTCGCCACGCCGGAGATCAAGGGCACACCGGGGGAGATTGGGCAGTACCTGAATGGTATTCCTAAAATCATCACGATTAATGCACAGGCGGATCAGCTGGTTTCGTCCAAAAAGGCGCGCATCAAACTGTCTATTGAAACAGAAGCCAAAACGCTTGCGGATGCCTTGCGACAGAATCGCTCTATCCGTCAAACGATTCGCAAAAAATTATTGGCGCTTAGCATCAATCCAGACCAGATTAATGAATCCAGATTTTCATCAACACCCGAATACGGTTTTTTTGGTGATTTACCCAAGTCGTATACGGTAAACAATACGCTCTCTGTGCGGGTTGATAGCGAACAGAAAATGATTGCGGTTGCCCAAATTGCGGATACGACCAGGCAGGCACGCTATATTTCAAGTACGCCTGAAATCGAAGATAAGGAAGCTGTTTATACAGCACTTTCACAAAAAGCATTGCAAAAGGCAAAACAGAAGGCCGAACTGTACCAACAACAGCTGGGTATAAAACTGGTTCCGGTCTTTGTCAATGAAGAAAAAGCCGGTCAGATGCCACGCCCACAGATTGCCCAAAAACGCAGGTTTGATAAATCAATGGGTTCTACCTCTTATTTTGAAGCAGATTCAAAAGCCGTTGCCAGCTTTGGTGAAACCCGCTTGAGTGTCATCGCGACGATACAATATAAAGTCTATCCGCCGCAATAATTAAGGTTCAGCTTAGTAACATGCGTACTGAAACCGGAGAACAGAAAAAACCACTCAAAACCGGTTTAACCACCGGTAGCTGTGCAACCGCATGTTGTGTTGCGGCAGCTCATGCTTTATTTTCGGGTAAACAAGCCAGCACAGTCGCGATTCAGTTACCCTTGAGGAACAAGCAAACAGAAGTAAAGGAAGTTGAGCTGACGCTTCACAATTATCAACTTGAAAAAGACTGGGCAATCGTTTCAACCATCAAGGATGCAGGTGATGATCCTGATGTGACGCATCAAGCCGAAATTTTTGTAGAACTGTGCTTGCAACAAGAAAAGGGCATTGTTTTTTCAGCCGCTGAAGGTGTAGGTACGGTTACACGTATTGGCTTGCCGCTGGAGGTTGGCGAACCGGCGATTAATCCCGTTCCCAGAAAAATGATGACGCAGCACCTCAAGCGACTGGCAATATTCTATGATTACCCCGGTGGTTTCAAGGTTGCTGTTGGTGTAAAAAACGGTGAGGAAATCGCCAAAAAAACCATGAATGCACGTCTTGGCATTTTGGGCGGCTTGTCGATATTGGGTACAACGGGCATTGTGAGGCCGTTTTCCTGTTCGGCTTATATTGCTTCCATACACCGTGGCATTGATGTGGCGCTGGCGAATGGTTGTGAACATGTTGCGGCAAGTACCGGAAATAGCAGTGAAAAATTTATTGCTGAATATTATCAATTGCCGGAAATGGCTTTAATTGAAATGGGAGATTTTGCGGGCGGTGTACTCAAATATATCAAGCGGATCTATCCGGTAAAACCTGTTAAAAAACTGAGTATTTGCGGCGGTTTTGGAAAAATCAGCAAGCTGGCGAATGGGAACCTGGATTTGCACAGCAGGGCTTCGTCGATAGATTTTGAGTTTCTGGCGCAATGTGTGGAGGAGCAGGGTGGTTCCCAGTCTTTAATCCATGCTGTTCAAGCCGCCAATACCAGCATGCAAGTATTACGTTTGTGCCAGGATGAAAATATTGATATTGCATCACTGATTTGTAAACAGGCGTTGCAACAAGTACAAAGCATTCTGCCAAACTCAATTGATGTTGATGTATGGGCGGTTGATCGTGCGGGTGCTTGCGTGGGGAGAGCGTAAATAATAAAAGCGTGGTTAAATATGATCTAAATCAATGTAGAAAACATTTTGAGGACTAATCTCTATAATAAGGCTATTGTTATTTGTGTCTTATTCAATCATCGAGGGAATCAATCATGAAAAAGTTACCGCTAGTTGTTGCGCCATTACTTGCTTTATCACTTTTGGCCTTGCAGTCGTCTACTTTTGCAGATAAACAAAAAGCCGCTGTAGCGGATCAAAAAAAACATAATTCCGCTCCTTATGTTTTAAAAAAACAGCAACGCTTACAATTTGGAAAGGAAATGTACCAGCAAGTTTGTTTTGATTGCCATGATACTGGTTTTAACGGTGCGCCCAGGTTAGGCAATACGGATGACTGGAAAGATCGCAGGCTGTTTGGTAGAGAAGCCATTTTGGAGAGTGTCCTCAAGGGGAAAGGGCTTATGCCACGTCAGGGCGGTAGCGCAGAAGATTCTAAAGCGCGTTATGCCATGATGGTTGAATATATGTTAAGCACGGTTAATGCTGATAATATTCGAACCACGCCAGAAATGCATCGCAAAGCAGAAATAGCAAGGCATTTGAGTAACGGTAAAAGCTTATATGAGATGGTCTGCGCGGACTGCCATGATACGGGTGCTAATGGTGCACCAAAAATAACCGATAAGGCAGCCTGGGAGCCAAGGGTTAAAAAAGGCTTTAATAAGCTGGTTAGCAATGTCATCAATGGGCATGGCAAAATGATTCCACTCGGTGGCAGCGCGATTCAGTCTGTCGAAGGTGTTCGGGAAATGGTAATCTACATGCTGACGACGGCGGGCTTTAAACCTAAAAAATAATGGAACGAATGGCAAATAACAAAATAATCAAAGTCACTGGATTGATGATTTACCCGGTGAAGTCACTCGCAGGTATTTCACTACAAAGTTCTGAAGTGGATGCGATGGGTCTAAAATATGACCGGCGCTGGATGCTGGTATCCCCCGATGGCAAGTTTTTAAGCCAGCGGACCTTGCCCCGGATGGCGCTGATAAAAACGGCGCTGGATGCTGAGGGTCGCTTAACACTCAGTATGCAGGGCAAACGTGATCTTGCTGTACCTGCTGAGAGTGATGCAACCCTGCCTGTTCAAATCTGGAATGACCAGGTTGAAGCCAATCTCGTTAGCAAGACGTGTGACACATGGCTTTCTGATGCACTGGGAGTCGCCTGCCACTTGGTTTATATTGCCGATGATGTGGTGCGCCAATGTGATCTGGCGTACGCCAAACAGGGAGACCGAACGGGCTTTTCAGATGGTTTTCCGATGTTGTTAATTTCAGAAGCGTCGTTGCAAGATTTGAATGAGCGCATGCAAGCGCGCTCTGTCGATCCCGTCGAAATGCGCCGTTTTCGTCCCAATATCGTCGTTTCTGGCTGTGAAGCCTTTGCAGAAGATAACTGGCAAAACTTCACTATTGCCAATATCCCCATGCGCGGCGTAAAGCCCTGTTCACGTTGCCCGATCCCAACGGTCAACCCGGATACCGGAGAGCGTACCGGCACCGAGCCGATAGCGACGCTCTCAACCTATCGTAAACAGGGTGCAAAGGTGTTTTTTGGCATGAATGTGATTCAGCAGGAAACTGGTGAGTTAAGGCTTGGTGATAAGTTAGTTGTGGATTAGCCTTACAGTTTATATTCCTCATGTTTACGATTTAACCAAGCAATTTCGATAAAGTGAGGTATTGTAAAAAATAAAAAAAGGAGCGAACCGAAACCGATCCACTCCCAAGTAGTAAGAACAATTAATATTGTTCAGGGTGTAAACTTTTTGGCTTATAAATCGTAACCGCGCTCCTCGTGGTCGATAATGTCAATACCTTGTGTTTCTTCATCTGGGGCAACACGTAAACCTGTGATAGCACCAACCAGTTTGAAAAGGATAAACGTCACTATTGCTGTGTAGATAAAGGTTGCTGTAACGCCAATAGCCTGTACGCCGAGTTGCTGGCCAATGCTGGTGATGCTGTCTTTGGCAAAGCCTTGTCCACTAAAAATACCCAGTTCGGTTGATGCAAATACGGCTGCCATGAGTGTACCGATGATACCACCTACGCCATGCACAGGGAAGACATCCAGTGAGTCATCAATTTTCCATTTTTGTTTAATGATGATGACCGCGTTAAAGCAGACAATGCCTGCGATGAAGCCGATAACCAGTGCACCAGCTGGACCAACAAAACCGGATGCAGGTGTGATTGTTCCTAAGCCCGCAACCATGCCGGTAACGGTTCCCAATGCGGTGGGTTTGCCAAATTTGATCCACTCGTAGAACATCCAGGTGATTGCACCTGTCGCGGCAGAGATATGTGTGACTAGCATCGCCATGGCAGCATCGCCGTTGGCTGCCAATGCACTGCCACCATTAAAACCGAACCAGCCGACCCAGAGCATGCCTGCGCCGGTAAGCGTCATGGTCATGTTATGTGGCGTTGTGGCGGATTTGCCAAACTGTTTTCTGGGGCCGATAACGATTGCGGCAACCAGTGCTGCAACGCCAGCGGTGATGTGTACAACCGTGCCACCGGCAAAGTCCAGTAGACCCATTTTCTGTAACCAGCCACCACCCCATACCCAGTGGGTAACGGGTGCGTAGACCAGTATCAGCCATAAAGCAGAGAATAATAATACTGCAGAGAAACGGGTGCGTTCTGCAAAGCCACCGATAATCAGGGCGGGTGTAATAATCGCGAAGGTCATCTGGAACAGGGCAAACAGTGATTCGGGAATATCACCAAACAGTGCGCCTTCAGTAATGCCATTAAACAGGACTTTGCCAAAGCCGCCAAAATAGGGGTTACCTTCATCAAATGCGATGCTATAACCGACAACAAGCCAGAGAATTGTCACAATGCCTGCGATAGCAAAACATTGTATGAGAATGGATAGTACGTTCTTGCTTCTAACCAGACCGCCATAAAAAAGTGCCAGACCCGGTAAAGTCATGAAAAGGACTAATGCTGTCGAGGTTAAAATCCATGCAGTATTGGAGCCGTTGAGCTCGTCAGCCTGTGCAATCAATGGAAACAGTAATAATAAACCTGCCAGCAGTGCAGAAGATGTTTTTCTCAGCATCGTTATAAAGCCTCTTTGCCTGTTTCGCCAGTGCGGATGCGAATGGTTTGCTCAATATTGGTGACAAAGATTTTACCATCACCAATTTTTCCAGTATTGGCGGCCTGGATGATGGCTTCAATTGCCTGATCCAGTTTATCGCCAGAAACGGCAGTTTCCAGTTTGATTTTAGGCAGGAAATCAACCACATATTCTGCACCACGATAGAGCTCGGTATGTCCTTTTTGGCGACCGAAGCCTTTCACTTCGGAAACCGTTAGTCCATGAATACCCATATCAGACAAAGCATCACGCACGTCATCGAGTTTGTAGGGTTTTATAATGGCGGTTATCATTTTCATAGGCATTCTCTCGTTTGGGTTGGTGTTGCACGAAAATAGTGCAAAGAATACATGAATTGTGCGAATTTGGGGAGTTTTGATTATAGAAATATAAAATCGAATATATTGTGTTTATCTGGAAAACACATGAACAGGAATCGTCTAATGATTTTATAAATAATATACCTGATTTTCCTCATTTTGTGCTTGATCGTTACCGGCATCTGATAACGCTATGTAGTGTGTTTTCAAGGCTGGTGGGATGGTTTTTGCCGTCAACATCAGGTAGAGCTGCGTGGTAGCGCGTGTCATGCCCATATAGAGCTTACGTGTATTTTCTATGTGGCTGGATTCGGGTTCTATGCTGGATGGGTGTTGTTGCGCTGCCGTTTCTGTCGTTAATATTGCTTCGATGCCGGTAATAAACACGATACGGCTTTCAAGACCCGTTGCAGATTCAAGCGGGCAGACGTGCAGGGCATTGGGATCATTGTGTGCCAGGGTCGGAATGTCTACAGCCAGTTTCAAGGTTTGCCTGATCGTTGAGGCAAGTGGGTGGGCATCCGATGCTTTGCTGGTCAGAACAAGTATGTCTTTTTCTGTGATGACAGGCGTGTTTTCCGGGTTGAGTAAATCATGTATTTCTTTGAGAAGTCGGGTTTGTTCAGCCTGTTTATCCTGAAAGTGCAATAAACGGGGTTTTATTTCTGTGCTATTACCATGACCGCTATTGGAAAAAATATCATCAGAATGATTGGGTAATTGATTGAGGTGAACGGCGTGAGCGGCTTTCATGATGGCGGGGTTGAGGCGATAACTGGAAAGCAGGTGCATACTGTGGCCACGTAAATCCAGGCCAGTGTCCTGAAGGTGAATGCGGCTTTTTAAAAATCCCTGATTTTCATCATAGGTAAGATAAAGCTGCCCGCTGTGTGGTGTTAATGATTTTTTTATCAATGCGTAATAAAGCGGTGCAAAATACTGTGCTTCGTCAACCAGAATATGGTCAAAGTGCTCCAGTAGTTTCCCTTCATTGCTTTGCTCTAACAGTTGTTTGGGTAGATCGCACCAGAGTGTCTGTCCGTTTGCCTGAAGCTGGTTTTGCAGGGTGAGCATGGCTTTCCACAGTTTTTGTAGTCGCTCTTTGTTATCGCGATGATTGTCAGGCGTATCAAGCCTGGGTTTACTTGCAATATAATCAGCCTCGCTAAAAATCAAACGACCCCTGACATAGTTCAGTTCGCGTAACAGGTCGTCTGTGGTGAGATCGGTATTGACCAGATGACGCTGGTAAGCGGTGCTGATTGCGTCGTTGATGTCACTTTCATAAACCAGCTTTTGTTTTATGCTGATGTTTTTGCGACACCAATCCAGAAAAGCGTATATCCTGATTTTTCTATCTCCCGGATTGATCGCCTGGTATTGTGTTTCGATGGCGTGTTTTATTGCCGGGTTATGGCATAGGATCAGTATTTTTTGTGTGGGAAACAGCGTGCGCAGCAGGTGCGCCCGGTGAATCAAAACCTGTGTTTTTCCACTGCCAGCCACACCGTTGGTAATGCATAAATTATAGTTTTCACTGCGTCGTGCCTCAATAGGCAGGTAGATGTCGGTTTTTAGTGCGATTTCCTGATACTCATCCAGAAGTTTATCGTGCGTCTCGCTTCTTAACTTGAGTTCCGGGCTGAATATTTTTCTGATGTGGTTTATGACAAAAGGTGTTGACTCAGCACCCATACAGGTTCGTAACAGATGTAAAAGGGGACGGGTTTGCAAGGACTGCTTTCCTGCAAGATGCAAGCCGTGTGATTTGATGCCGAATTTGATTTTATTATCGTCAACATGGGAATAAAAGATTAAAAAAGGTATCAATCGGGCTTTGTGCGCAAGTAAAGGCTCTGGCAATAATGATTTCTGGAATCTAAGGATTGTCCTGATTTCGCTGTTTTCATTCAGGTTAAGCAGCAGCTTGTCAGGCTGCTTTTTGTCAATCCCAATGTCGTTGGCATCGACATGGCTAATGTAAACAAACAGTGATTGTCGTGATTTTTGTATCCAGAAAAGTGATCCGTTAAGGTGACTGTCTTGCTGGTTTTCAAGGTCGCTGATGCTTGCGAGCAAACGCTCCTGGGCAGGCTTTAAATCCTGTAAATACTGCACAACTCTGTAGCCTGATCCCAGCACTCGGGACAGGTTTTTATACAGGGTTTCAGCGGCTTTACTGGCATGTACCGCATATTCTGGAATCATGATAGCCATAGGCGGGGAATTCTAACACAGTGATGATGAACCTCTGTTAAACGGGCATCCAGAAAACGCATTCTCTTCATGAGACATCCGGGCTATATGTCTTTTTAAAAAAAGACAAGGTAGAATAAGC
>CAZPEE010000071.1:5257-9406 GCA_964585525.1 uncultured Cocleimonas sp. | reverse complement strand
TTTGCAGTATGCGGGTCATGCGCGAGGTGGACACATCCAGCATCGCAGAATCATAGGCTTCGTGTACCGATTTGTAGAGATGACCAACACCTGTGCCGTGCAGTGCAGAGATAAAATGTTTATCGGCAAAGTCCAGAAACGGCAGTTTAACTTCAAGCTGCGCCTTGATGCGCTCTTTTTGGTATTCGCTGAGTCCGTCCCATTTGTTGATGGCGATCACCAGTGAACGGCCGGCATCCAGTACCAGACCCAGCAGGTGAGCATCCTGGTCGGTGATACTTTCGTGCGCATCCAGCAGCATGATGACGACGTGTGAATGTTCAATTGCTGACAAGGTTTTGATAATGCTGAAGGTTTCAATCGCCTCTTTGACTTTTGCCTTGCGGCGCACGCCTGCGGTGTCGATTAAGGTGTATTTTTGGCCATCGCGTTCGTAAGGCACATAGATGCTGTCGCGGGTGGTTCCCGGCTGGTCGAATGCCACGACACGCTCTTCACCCATGATTCGGTTGATCAGGGTGGATTTACCAACATTGGGACGGCCGACGAAGGCGATACGGATGCTATCTTTATATTCGAGTGGGATATGGCTTTCGTCCTCCTCGTCAGTTTCATCAGCTTCGGGGAAGGTTTTCAGCAAGGTGTTGATCATTTGAGTGACACCGCGACCGTGCGCCGCCGCAATCGCAAACACATCCTTGAAGCCTAGCTGGTAAAATTCGGCTTTGGCCTGTTCCGGGTCGACTGCATCGGTCTTGTTAACGACCAGATAAACATTTTTGCCAGCACGTCTTAAGCGCTCGGCAACGAGGTGGTCGGCATTGGTCAGTCCTTCGCGACCATCCACCATGAATAACACAGTGTTGGCTTCATCTACCGCTAGCCAGGTCTGGTTTGCCATGTATTCGTCGATACCGGCATCGTCACCGCTCAAGCCGCCGGTGTCGATGACCAGATAGCTACGGCCTTCTTCATCCTGTTCATCATTACCCAGTACGCCCTGGCCATATTTGCGGTCACGCGTCAGCCCCGGAAAATCAGCCACCAGTGCATCCCGCGATTTGGTAAGGCGATTAAACAGGGTGGATTTGCCGACGTTAGGACGGCCTACGAGGGCGAAGACGGGTTTCATAACTGACTCTGGGGTTGGGAGATAACAACAGGGCGCAAGGATAACAAATCAAGGCTGGGGAGTACATCTAACAAAGGAATTTACAGTTTTGTCGGACTTGATCAGGATTATATGTCGGGATAGCTACATTCAAACGTACAGGCAGTGCGTATTTCGCAAATAACGTTATTCTGGTGTAAAATAGCCTCTTTATCTAAAATGCGGGTACGCACTTGTTTCGACCTCAAATCACATCGGGAAAGTTTATATTACTTGTTTCCCTTTTTTTAGCACTGGCAAATAACCAGGCATTCTTTTCCGCCCTGGCAGGCCGCCTTGACCTGACAACGCTTCAGGGGGCAGGGTATGCGCTGACCATTTATGCGGTCATTATCGGTATCATTGCGCTATTTCTTTTCATTGCCGGTCAAAAGTTTTTGTTAAAACCGCTGGCGATTTTCTTGCTGTTACTGGCAGCTGTTTTAAGTTATTTCACGCAGGAATTAGGTGTTATTTTTAATGTGGATATGGTGCGAAACACCGTTGAAACGATTAAAGATAATAACCAGCAAGAAGCGACAGAGTTACTTTCTTTTCCATTGATCAAGCATGTATTTTTATATGGGGTTTTGCCTGTGTTGCTGGTTCTGTGGGTAAAGATTTCCTATAAGACCGTGTTTAAAGAGCAATTGACGCGGCTGGGATATGTGTTTGGGCTACTTGTTATTGTCGCTAGTTTGATCATGCTGAATTTTAAGTATACGACGTTTTTTTCGCGTGAAAACCGTGATTTAAGGGTGTTTATCACGCCCTTGTATGCCATTGATTCTGTGAAGGGGTATGTGCGTAGCGAGCGTAAAAAAGTAAAAATGCCACTGCAGGTCGTGGGTCAGGATGCTGTTCAAATGAAGCCGGTAAAAGAAAGGATTATTGGTGTTATGGTGGTCGGCGAAACAGCAAGGGCTGACCATTTTTCATTAAATGGTTATCAGCGGGAAACCAACCCGGAGCTGAAAAAAGAAGCGATTATCAATTACCCGCAAGTAAGCTCTTGTGGGACTTCTACGGCATTTTCTGTGCCCTGCATGTTTTCATTTTATGATCGAAGCGATTATTCTCCGGCAAAGGCTGCTTCGCAAACCAATGCGCTGGATGTGCTCGAAAAAGCAGGTGTTGAGGTTGTCTGGCTGGATAATAACTCCAGTTGCAAGGGGGTTTGTGCCCGAACCGGAGAGATTAATTTGCGGGGAAACCCGGATAAATCATCACCCTATTATTCTGATGGTGAAGAATTTGATGAAGCACTGATTGCAAAAATGGATGAACAGTTAAAAACGATAAAAACCGATAAAGATGTGTTGTTTGTGTTGCATACACTGGGCAGCCACGGGCCAAAATATTACAAGCGTTACCCGGATAAATTTTCAAAATTTGAACCCGCCTGTAAAAAAGCAACACCACAGGAATGCACCGATGAGGAAATCATTAACGCCTACGACAATACCATCCTGTATACCGACCATGTGTTAAGCCAGCTGATTAGTTATCTGAAAAAGCAGAAAACAGCTACTGCCAGCTTTTTGCTTTATGCCTCTGATCATGGTGAGTCGCTGGGAGAAAATGGCGTTTACCTGCACGGTTTGCCTTATTTCCTGGCACCTGCTGCGCAAACCCATGTGCCTATGCTGGCATGGTTCTCACCGCAATATATTAAAAATGAGAATCTTGATCTTTCCAGTATGAAATCTCTTGAAAATAAAGACATCTCACACGATTATTTGTCACATTCATTGTTAAGCGCTTTTTCTGTGGATACAGACATTTATAAACCCGGTCATGATTTATTGCGTAATGTCCAACATGCCAGGCGCAATTAAAAAGTACCGGTTTTAAGAAATTTTTCAGTCAGGCATGCCACTTCTTTAGAGAATAAAAGTCCAGTGTGAGACGTTTTTACGCTGACGTGCGCGCTTTGTCCAGGATGCCTGGTTTCTTCTACGAGCACCGTTCCATCGCTTTCGCTGGGTAAACCGCCTGCGAGAAATCCCAATCCCTGGTTACGGGTTCCGGCAATCATTCCCCAGTCCCTGTTTGTTTTCCAGTTGGGAATATCCTCTCCCGATAAAGCGCTGGGCATGCTGCGGGCCAGTAGTGGGGAGATTATCGGCCAGTCCTGCACTTTTTGTGCAATCCAGCTGCCGTTGACCGGCGCGCCAAGCATAACAACACGTCCTGGCGGAATATCATCAAACTGTTCAAACAGGTGCATGGTTATGATGCCACCGAGGCTGTGAGCCACAATATGCAGATCCGGCAAGTTTAATTTTTTGATTTTTTGATGAATGGATTGGGCGTTTTGTGCTGCCGTTTTTAGAACGGACTGGTAGAAAACGTAATGTACATTAAAGCCATTTTTTTCCAGCCGTTTACCCAAGAGGCGCATTTCCAGCGGGTTCATTAAAATACCGTGGATTAAAAGGATATTTTCTTTTTCTTTGTTTGTTGTGTTTTTAGCCAAGGAAGCGGTTGAGGTGCAGCTACTCGTCGTCAACAGAATAAGGCAGGTCCAGCAGGTTAATAGTGGCTTCTTTATCAATACTCAGTGCCAGTTCCTTTTCGGCTTCTGCAATTTTGATTATGGCAAGTGCCTCAATTTTGCCATCCGGGTTGATCACCGCATTGAGTATTTTTCCGGCTTCCTGGTCATCCTTGCTGGAAATTGCATCGTTTACATTGGGTAGAACATCGGTATTGATCTGGATGTGATACATGCGCCGCTTGGTTTTCCCCAGGTAATTCAGTCGGGCAACTACTTCTTGTCCTGGGTAACAACCTTTTTTGAAATCCACACCACCGATGGCAATGTAGTTAACCATTTGTGGAATCCAGGCTTCCGAGCTGTCTTTTGTGATGACTGGTAATCCGGCAAGGATATTAAGATAATGCCAGCCACCACTGCTTACCGGGGCGGCTTTCACATTGCAATGCTCCCAGAGTAATTTGGCATCTTCCAGTTCACCAAAAACCTCAAAACGCGG
>CAZPEE010000071.1:0-5157 GCA_964585525.1 uncultured Cocleimonas sp. | reverse complement strand
TTTGGCTCTTCAGGCAACATGATTTTAATGTCAGCTGTTTTCTTTTGCTCTTCCATATAAGCCAGCATTTTCTTTTGCGCCAACATGCGTTGTAGCTGTGGCTTGAGTGATTCCAGCGTGGGTAGTTTTGCATCACGGCTGTCTTCCACTTTAATGACATGGTAGCCAAATTGTGTTTTAACCGGCTCTTTTGAAACATCACCTTTTTTCATGGCTTTGACTGCATTGGCAAAAGCAGGAACCATGGTCTGTGCCTTGAACCATCCGAGTGAGCCGCCGTTAGAGGCTGAAGGGCCGGTTGATTTTTCTTTGGCAAGTTTGGCGAAATCAGCACCACCTTCCAATTCTTTTATGACGGCTTTTGCTTCATCTTCAGTTTTTAGCAAGATGTGGCGAGCGTTATATTCTTTGCTTGCCAATTTGGAAACACGCTCATCGTAGGCTTTTTTCATTTCATCATCAGTGATTTTGAACGTATCTACTTTCTCTTTTGTCCAGGTCGTTAACAGGACATTGCGTTTAAAATCTTCGATTTTTTTCTGGATGTCGGGGCGTTCCAAGATGCCGGATTTTTTTGCTTCCTGCAAGGCAATTTCGGTCGCAACCAAATCATCAAGCGCAGCATGCGGGTCAGCCTTTCCTGATCGTTTTAGCATCCCTAGGTAGCCATCCAGCGTACTTTTCATGATTTTTGCGCCATTAACCGTAGCAACAACGGTGTCAGCTGTACTGGCAGCGGTTGTTTTTTCTGCTTCTTTTGGTGCTGCTTCATCTTTTGCGAGTAGCGAACCACTAGCAAGCGCCAGGCTTAACAGTGATGATGTGATGAGTGCTTTCTTTTTGAAATTCATTTTGATGATATTCCTCTATCAGTATTTTGTTTTTAGGGTAAAACTTTATTAAAGGGCTTAACCGTTACCGAGGCATAGACTTCTGCCTTAACATAAGGGTCATCCTGCGCCCAGGTTTTGGCTGATTCCAGTGAATCAAATTCTGCAACAATCAGACTACCACTGAAACCATTAGTTCCGGGGTCGCTATTGTCGATTGCAGGGTGAGGGCCAGCCAGTACCAGGCGGCCTTCTTTTTTTAACTGTTGTAAACGCTCAACATGATCCGGCCTGGCGCTAAGGCGTTTTTCCAGGCTGTTTTCTACATCTTCAGCTATGATGGCGTATAACAATGTGACTCCTTGCTTTCTACTTCTTAATCTTCTTTCATGGGTGTTGCATGTTTTGCCAGGTAAATTCCCTGCGCAATCATAAATACGAGGGTAAGCCCGAGCATGCCAAATAATTTGAAATTCACCCACGCTTCTTCACTATAAGTATAGGCAACATAAATATTTACAAGCCCAACCAGCGTAAAAAATATTCCCCAGCTAATATTGATACGTTTCCAGATATGTTTTGGCGCTTCAATGGCGTGGGACATCATGCGTTCAATCAGTGGTTTTTCACCAATATACATGCTGCCGATAATGATCACGGCAAAAAACCAGTTGAAAATGCTCACCTTCCACTTAATGAACAGAGGGTCTTTAAAACCGAGTGTCATGCTGCCGAAAATGAGTAAAATGGCGAGTGAAATCAAATGCATCTTTTCCAGTTTTTTGTAGGTGATCCAATGGCCAATATTTTGAAAAATGGTGGCAATGATGATAACAACGGTTGCAAAGTAGATAGCATCTTTGGGTTCGCCTTTGTCGATAGAGACAAAAGGCAAGGCATTGGTGGCCTCGATAAGCTGCGGCGGCAAATCCCCAAAAAGTTTATAGGCAATAAAAAATAAAACGATTGGGAAAAAATCAAAGAAAAACTTCATTGTTGTTGTATGCGCTTAGGCTACTCATCATGTAGAATGGCGCATTTTACATGAACAGTCGCCAAGTTAGAAACCTAAATGAGCCAATATTTTGAAATACATTCTGAAAACCCGCAAAAACGGCTGATTCGACAAGCAGTGGATATCATTAATGATGGTGGTGTGGTTATTTATCCGACGGATTCAAGTTATGCAATTGGTTGTCATTTGGGTGATAAAAAAGCGATGGATCGAATCCGTTTGATTCGCCAACTGGATAAAGATCATAATTTTACCCTGGTTTGCAATGATCTTTCAGAAATTTCAAAATATGCCCAGGTGGATAACATAAATTATCGCCTCATGAAGAACCTGACACCAGGCCCTTATACCTTTATTTTAAAAGCAACCCGGGAAGTACCCAAGCGGCTGATGAATGCTAAGCGTAAAACCATTGGTGTACGGGTTCCTGATAACCATATAACCAATGCGCTGCTGGAAGAGCTGGGTCAACCATTGATGTCCAGCACCCTGATTTTGCCCGGCGCAGAATACCCGATGACTGACCCTTACAAAATCCGCCTGAAGCTGGAAAATGTGGTCGATTTGATTATTGATGGTGGTTACTGTGGGCATGAGCCAACAACGGTTGTTGATTTGATGGCAGATCAGCCCCAAGTATTAAGACAGGGCTTGGGTACGGTAGACTGGCTGGTGAAGCATTAATCCGAATTTAACATGGCGATAGGCAATATAATTTATCATGGACTTTGAAAAAATCATCTATACAACGGCTGTTTGGATAATCCCCGTCGTTTTTGCCATTACAGTGCATGAAGTTGCGCACGGTTGGGTTGCTAATAAACTAGGGGATAAGACGGCTAAAATGATGGGGCGCTTAACCCTGAACCCCATCAAACACATAGACCCAATCGGAACCATTGTTGTGCCATTGGTGATGGTGTTTTTGGCAGGATTCGCTTTTGGTTGGGCAAAGCCCGTACCGGTATCACCTGTAAACTTCAAAAATCCCAGAAAAGATATGGCTATCGTAGCTGCAGCCGGGCCTTTATCAAATGTGGCGATGGCAATTATGTGGGTGATATTTATTAAAGCAGTCAGCATGACTGTCTCTGACCTTAATATCGCCAAAGGATTGATGCAAATGGGTCAAGCCGGGATCATCATCAATCTGGTCTTGTTTGTTTTTAATCTGTTCCCAATCCCACCGCTGGATGGAAGTAAGGTTTTATCAGGTTTTTTGCCTCATTCTGCTTCCTTGTTCATGGATAAACTAGAGCCCTATGGTTTTTTTATTGTGATCGGATTACTTTATTTTGGTGTTTTGGGAATGGTCATGAATCCCATTATTAATTATTTTATGGGCTCAATCCAATCACTCCTTTTCTAATTGATTTGAATAACTATGCCAACTAACCTTCCACAAAACCAGCGTGTCGTTTCAGGCATGCGCCCCACGGGCAAACTCCACCTTGGTCACTATCACGGCGTCTTAAAAAACTGGGTTGAAATGCAACTCAACTATGAATGTTTCTTTTTTGTGGCAGACTGGCATGCGCTTACCACGCATTATGATGACCCTGGCAAAACGCCGCAGCATGTCGAAGATATGGTGATTGACTGGCTGGCAGCCGGGATTAGCCCTAGCTCGGCAACTATTTTCTTGCAATCGCAAGTGCCAGAGCATGCCGAGTTGCATCTGCTGTTATCCATGATTACACCGCTGAGCTGGCTGGAGCGCGTTCCGACTTACAAAGACCAGCAGGAAAAGCTGCGCGAGAAAGATTTGGCAACCTACGGTTTTTTGGGCTACCCACTTTTACAATCAGCCGATATTTTAATGTATAAAGCCGATATGGTTCCGGTGGGTGAAGACCAGGTCGCCCATATCGAGTTAACCCGTGAAGTTGCACGTCGTTTTAACCACATTTATGGGCGTGAGCCTGATTTTGAAGAGCGCGCTGAAGCTGCAATCAAAAAAATGAGCAAAAAAGATTCCAGGCTCTATCGTGATTTAAGAAAACGTTATCAGGAACAGGGCGATGATGACGCGCTCGAAATCGGCCAGGCGCTACTGGAATCACAACAAAATATCTCGCTTGGTGATAGAGAGCGTTTGCTCGGTTACCTGGAAGGCATGGGAAAAATTATCCTCCCGGAACCCGAAGCAAAGCTGACTAAAGCCTCTAAAATGCCAGGGCTGGATGGTCAAAAAATGTCTAAATCCTACGGCAATACCATTGCTTTGCGCGAAGCCCCCGATGTTCTGGACAAAAAAATCCGTACCATGCCGACTGATCCTGCGCGGGTGCGCTTAACCGATCCTGGTGATCCTGAAAAATGCCCCGTTTACGAATTGCATAAAGTGTATTCGGATGATGACCGTTTGCGTTGGGTTAACGAAGGCTGCCGGGCCGCTTCCTTTGGTTGCCTGGAATGCAAAAAGCCGTTAATTGATGCAATCCAGGCAGAAATGGAGCCAATACGGGAGCGCGCCAGAGAGTTTGAAAATGATCGTGCGGCAGTTAGAGCGATAATTGATGAAGGTAGCGAGGCGGCAAGGGAAGTAGCAAGAGAGACGTTGGACGACGTAGTCGAAGCCATGCGCTTTGTATAATTATTCCCTGGGTTGCTCATCATGAAAACTGAAACAGAACACCATACCTTGCCCCGACAAGGCGAGCTCCCTTTCGCCATTGTCCACGGTGAGGCTATCTCGTCACCGCCCGAAGATTTGTATATCCCACCGAATGCACTGGAGGTTTTTCTGGAAACCTTCGAAGGCCCGCTGGATCTGTTGCTTTACCTGATTCGCCGCCAGAATCTGGATATTCTGGATATTCCGATTGCAGAAATCACCGAGCAATACATGGAATACGTCGAGCTGATGCGTAACGTCAACCTTGACCTGGCAGCCGAATACCTGGTGATGGCAGCCATGCTCGCGGAAATCAAATCACGCATGCTATTGCCACGCCACGAAGAAATTGAAGATGAAGAAGACCCGCGTGCCGAACTGGTTCGTCGTCTGCAAGAGTATGAGCGGTTTAAACAGGCTGCAACCGAAATTGACCAGATGCCGCATCTGGGGCGTGATCAATTCCCGGTTAACGTTGAGGTGGTACGGGCAGATAAAGAAAAGCCCGAGCCTGATGTGTCCATGCGTGAACTGCTACTAGCCTTCCAGGGAATCCTGAAGCGCGTTGACATGCAAAAACACCATGAGATTGAACGCGAAGAAATCTCCATCCGCGAAAAAATGACCCATGTATTATCAAAACTGGAAGGTGATAAATTCGTCGAGTTTCAAACACTGTTTAGCTTCAGGGAAGG
>CAZPEE010000070.1:4386-9532 GCA_964585525.1 uncultured Cocleimonas sp. | reverse complement strand
TTGAAACGTTTCCTGACCAATATCATGATCCTGCTGACGGGATTATTGTTTGTGATTAACCTGCTGCCTTATCTGGCAGGGCTCCATTTTGGCTTTGAGTTATTCTCCCACTTCCGTTTTCAATACCTCTGGCTATTTGCACTTTCCAGCCTGTTTTTTATCGCTGTTTCCAATAAAAAATGGCTAAGCATTGCCCTGGTCGGGTTACTACTTAACGCCATGCCGGTTTTATCATTCTGCTGCTTTCCGATAACATCCGGCACGGCAACAGCTGCAACCACCCACAAAACCAGCCTGCTCCTGAGCAATCTATTATCCAGCAACCGCCATTACCAGTCCCTTCTGGATGAAGTCCAGTCACACAGGCCTGATTTTATTGTACTCCTGGAATTTAGCCCGGCATGGCAAAAAGCCCTCAAACCACTGGATAAACACTACCCTTTCCAAAAACGGATTCCACGCAATGATAATTTCGGCATGGCGTTGTATAGCAAGTTTCCACTGAGTAATATTGAAGTAAATGATTTTGCGCAAAACGGCATACCCAGCATTAGCGCCACAGCCCATCTATACCATCAGTCACTACAGCTCATCGCTACCCACCCGCTGCCACCGATGAATGCAAACATGGCTCAACAACAGGACATTCAACTTGAAAATCTGGCACATTTCATCCAGCAGGAAAGCAAACAAGCAACACTGCTGGCAGGTGATTTTAACAGCACACCCTGGTCGCCACGTTATCAAAAACTGATCAATGCCAGCGGACTTGTGAACAGCCGGCAAGGTTTTGGGCTAATCCCTAGCTGGCCCGTTGCACTAAGGTTTTCTGCATTTCAAATACCCCTGGATCATGTGCTGGTGAGCAAAAATATACAGACACAAGCTATCAAACGACTAAACACTATCGGCTCTGACCATTACCCGGTCTATGTAGAATTCGGGCTAACGCCCAACTAGTGCCACCCACAACCGACTGGAGGCTTCAATTGTGCCCAGCACAGATTGTGGATACAAACCTACAACCAACACAATCAGGCTCATCACCAGCACAATGAGTAATTCACGTTTTTTCAGGTCAACCGCGTCGGCGACGACTTCGTGGCGACATTCACCAAGGAAGGCTTTGCGGAAGATAGCGAGGAAATAAGCAGCGCTTAAGACGACACCAAAAAGGGTGGCAAGGCCGATGCCTGCAAATCGTTCAAAAGCACTCAGTATGATCAGAAATTCTGCCGGGAAGGTACTGGTCCCTGGTACACCCATATTGGCAAGGCCAAGGAAAAAGAAGAATGACGTTAACAAGGGCATGCTTTTGGCAATACCGCCGAGGCTGATAATATCTGTCGAACCAATACGCTGGTATAAAAACCCGGTAAACAGGAATAAGCCACCCGCGACCATTGTGAGGTTTAACAGCTGCAACACGGCACCTTCAATCCCCTGCAAACTGAAAGTGGCAATACCCACAACCACCATACCCACATGGCTCAAACTGGAGAACGCCAGCATACGCCGGATATTAGTCTGGCTAAGTGCCGCAACCGCGCCGTAGATCACGCCGATAATACCCAGGCCAATCAGCAAGCCTTGAAATGTATGCGCCGCATCAGGTGCCATCGGCACGGTAAACCGTAGCAGCCCGTAAGCCCCGATTTTTAACCCGACAATGGTGGCAATCGTTCCGGGATGTCCTTCCTGCGCCAGAACAGGCAGCCAGGTATGCATCGGAAACAGCGGTGTTTTTACGCCAAAGCCAAACAGCAATAAAAAGAAAATCACCGTCTGGTACGGGTTATCCCTGGAAATTTTGACCAGCTCGGTGTAATCAAACACATAGGAGCCATCGGGTTGAATCGCAAGCAGCACAAAGGCGAACAAAATCGGCAGTCCGCCACCCATCATAAATAACACGTATTTCATAGCCGCGTAGCGCCGGTTTGCACCCACACCCCAGAGGCTAACCAGGAAATACAGAGGAATCAGCGTGGTTTCCCAGAACAAGATGAACAGTACCGTATCCAGCGCGGAAAACACGCCGAGAATGGCAAATTCAAGCATCAGCAACAAGGCAAAATAGGCACGGCGCAGGGTCTGGATACTGTTCCAGGATGCCAGTGTGACCGCGCTAAACAATATTGCGGTAGTGGGCAAAAACAGGATAGAGATACCATCCACACCCATGAAATATTTTACATTAAGCGTTTTGATCCAGTCATGCTGTTCAACATACTGGAAACCCGCCACCGTAGGATCAAACCCCAAGAGCAAAAAAATCGTTAACGCCAGCACCACAACATGCGTTGCCAAGGCACTCCAGCGTGCTTTGTCCGCAGGCATAAGCAACGTAATACCTGCCCCCAAAGGCAGCAGCAACAACAATAATGTTAGCCATGAGAAACTGGAAAAGTCGAGAATTATCATCTTAATGTCCTCCCCTATTTCCGTACAGTGCACTCAAACCATCCAGCGTTTTCTCAAATAGATCCAGCCATAAATTAGAGAAAAAGCCCATGCCCAGAATCACCACAATCACGGTGATTGACATAACCCATTCGGTAAACCTTGCCGGTGTTTTATCCCAGCGGTTGGTGTTGATGCTCGGCTCGCTTAAAAAGGCTTTCTGGAACGCATACAACAGGAAACCGGCTGCGGTTACGTTACCCAGTGCCGCCGCAATCGTAACCAGCGCACCAAATTCGGCAATGGAGGCCTCCAGAACGAAATGAACCGCATCAAATCCCGGTGTTCCCGGCATGGCAACAATCGCCAGGCCCGCCACCAGAAAGGCAACGCCTACCTGTGGCAAAAAATCAAACAGGCCACCGAGTTTCTCCAGCGTTGCAGTATTGGTGCGATGCCACACCAAACCGACCATAAACATCAAACCCGAAATGGCCAGTCCAAAGTTGATTGCCAGCATGATACCGCCTTCCATACCAGAACGGCTAAGGGTAAACAGTCCAATGGTCAATATGCCCGTATGACTGATCACACCATAGGCCATGAGCCGTCTGAGATTAACCTGGCGCATTGCCAGTACTGCCGCATAAAAAATACCGACCAGGGCGAACAGCACCACGATTTTATGCCAGCTATTGACAGCATCCGGCAATACCGGGAAAACAAAACGCACCAGGCCAAACACACCCACTTTAAGCCCTAGCAGCAGTACCGGTGCGATAGTTACATTGCCATGTTGCATAGTGACCGGCAGCCAGCCATGCAACGGAAATATCGGGATACGGATACCCAGCCCATAAAACAGTGCAAAGAAAATAAACGTGCCGATTGCCGGTTCTACAGGTGTTTTTGCCAAATCATACAGGTCAAACGACCAGATACCCGTCCCCCCATGGTTAAGCGTATAATCCGAATAATTCCAGCCCAGCATGAACGTGCCTACTGCCATTAACAGGATGCCAATCAGCATAAACTGTGCATAACGGATAATCATCGGTTGGGCATCAATGAAGGTAGCCCAGCGGTATAATAGATAACCCGTGGCGATCATTTCCAGCGCCGACATCAAGGTAAACCAGAGTAAATCCACCGTCACAAACTGGCTCATCAAAAGCGCCTGGATCAACGCCAGGATGCCAAGAATATGGGTTCGATAGAACTTCCTGAAAATAATGAATAAAACCGATAACAAGCCCAGCAGCGCAGTCAACAGCACAAAGGCTATGCTAATACCATCCACCGCACTGTGGTAAGGAACGCCCAACAGGCTGGCTTTATGGGCAAATTGCATTGCATCACTGTGCACATTATCAAACTGCTGGTACAAGAAAATTGCCAGGATAAATTCAATCACCGCAAACACCAGTGCAATAATGGCACCCGGAACACCTTTTATTTTCCATAGAACCAGTGCTGCAAACAAAGGCAATAACTGTAACAGCTCCAGTATTGGCAACCCCAGCGGGAAGCTATGTAGGATTTCGACGTATTGCATTTATAAAACCACCACAAAAGTCGCCATAATCAGCACCAATAAGTAGCGCGGCTGGGAGAGTAAATCATCAATTAATTCAAAGTATTTGCCAAAAAAGTTCATGGCTTTCATTAAGCCTTCACCGCTGCCTTTGAGAATAAGCCCTTCTTCCACGCGCTGAAAATTGGTCGCCAACCATTGCAAAGACGCACCAAATAGCCCTGTGCCCTGGCCAATCTCCCTGGTAAAGGTCTTTTTATCTTGCTGATGCGCTTCCCAGTGCGACAGCGTTGCCAGCATATTGGCATGAGACGGCATGCCGGTAATCCGGTCCACCACCTGCTCATCAAAAATCTGCACCTCATTCGCCAGTGCACGGGTCGGCTTGGTCAATAGTGAATCGGCAATACCATCCAGCCAGAAGCGTTGTAATGCCGCCGTGTAAAGCCAGGTATTGTTACTCAGCCATTTAGGTATGGGGCGTGCCGGACGCTCCACCTGTTGCAAAAATGATGGCGCATGCAAAAATTGATAAGCGCGCCAAATGGCATGTAGCACGAGATGAAACAGCGCCAGTTTAAACCAGCCCATGCCTATCCAGACCATCATCAAACCCACCTGTGACAAGGTCGAAAACATGAAGGATGATTTTACATCAGTTTGCACCAGGCCGACGACATAGGCATAAAGCGCTGTCATCGCGCCAATGATGATAATCAGCAGCATCAAGGAGGGAACCTGTACCAGCAACGTCTCCAGGCGCAGTAATAAATAAACACCCGCATGTACCATCAAGGAACCATAAAACACCGCACTTGATGGTGTCGGACCTTCCAGCGCACGGGTGATCCAGGCGCTAAACGGGAACTGCGCTGATTTGGCAAAGGCCGCAATCATAAAACCAAACATAATAATACCAACATGGATTTTGGATGTGATAATCGTCGACATTGCATCCCATTCCACCGTACCCAGCCAAAAGAATGAAAACGCAATACCAATGATAAAGCCCGCGTCACCAATACGATTGCTGATAAAAGCACGATTTGCATTGGCAGTCGCGACATCACGATGCCAGGAGTAGGCAATTAACAGGTATGAGCTAACACCAGCCAGTTCCCAGGCTATAAACATCAATGCGGCATTGCCGGCAAACGTTATGGTGAGCATGGCGGCATTAAATACCGAGAGCATCATAAAAAAGCGCTG
>CAZPEE010000070.1:2107-4286 GCA_964585525.1 uncultured Cocleimonas sp. | reverse complement strand
AGCAAGGGTAGCGCCACAATAATCGCTATCATACTGTCTACGGCCCAGTCAGGCATGAATGGCCTCTTTTTTATTCGCTTGTTTCATAGTGATATCGCTTGTTTGATTTCTGATTAAGGTGTTAAAACGGCAACTGGCTCGGTTAGCAAAAAATATTTCACGGTAGGCGTGATCAAATCCAGCAACGGCTGCGGATAAAAACCAAAGGAAAAAATTGCGAAGACCAGGATTGACGCTGCCAGCACCTCACTGGGCCGCATATCCGGCACATCCTTCATTTGAGCATTTTCAGCGCCAGTAAACAAACGTTTCACCGTGCGCACACTGTAGGTTGCACTGATCAAAACACCAAAGGACAGAACCACCAACAGCCATCCCCAGCGTTGATAACCGCCCACCAACACCTGCAATTCGGCAACAAAGCCTGCACTACCTGGCATACCCACACCGGCAATAAAGGCAATAATGATAAAGAAAGCAAAACGCGGCGTAATATGAATCAGCGAGCCATAATCATTGACATTTTTGGTATGGGTGCGCTCATAGAGCAGTCCAATCAGCATAAAGGTTGCACCGGCAACAAAACCATGTGCCACCATTTGATACACCGCGCCGGTCATGCCAGTAACGTTCAAGGTGGAAATTCCCAGCAACACCACACCCATGTGGCTCACCGAGGAATAGGCAATCATCTTTTTCATATCCGATTGCCGCCATGCCAAGAGGCCACCATAGGTAATGCCAATCAAGCCAAGTATCATTAACAAATACTGCAAGGAATGTGCTGCATCCGGCAACATGCCAGTCGCCCGGATAAGCCCATAAGCACCCATTTTTAATAAAATGCCAGATAGCAAAATACTCACCGGGCTGGGTGCTTCGACATGCGCCAGAGGCAGCCAGCCATGCAGGGGGAATATCGGCATTTTTACACCAAACGCGAGTAACAGACCCAAAAATATCAGCACCTGTTCCGCCTTATCCAGATGTTTTGCGCCTTCTGCAATAGCCTCAAAGGAGAAAGATTTACCTCCCGTGGCATCAAACAACACCAACAGACTCAAGAGCATAAATACTGAGCCACCCATGGTATACAAAAAGAAATTCAATGCCGCGGTTTGCCTGCCCTTGCCTCCCCAGCGGTCAATCAGGAAAAATAACGGGATCAGCGTCGCTTCCCAGAAAATATAAAACAGCGCCCAGTCTTGCGCCATGAAAACACCGAGAATCGCGGCTTCCAGCACCAGCATCAACGCATAATAGCGCTTTGGATTTTGAGTAATTGACTTGGACGCCATAATGGCAACCCATACGAGGAGTGTCGCCAGCATGACCATGGGGTAGGAAAAACCATCAACCCCCAGAGAAAAAGACATGCCTAATCGCATATTCCAGTCATGCTGGTGGGTATGCCACAAGCCCCCTGCACTTGGATGCACATCGCCCCAGCCTATCGCATAAAGGCTGAACAAGCAGGTCGCGGCCGAAATCCATATCGCCACATTACGGATGACCTGGGTGCTTTTGAAGGGGAGTATTGCAATGACAACAGCCCCAAGAAAAGGCATCAGAAGCAAAATCAAAAGACTGGAAAACACCATAAAAAGCCAAATCCGGTAAACAGTTGCAGGGGCTGGTTTGGCGAGTATAATACACTGTTCACGCCCTGTTTCCCTACTCTTTATAAAGTTTCTGACCACACATGACAACAAATAACCGGGAATTCCTGCAACAACAGATTGACACCCTGGAAAGGGCTTTGCCGATTCAGGCTCCACTTAAAGATTTTGTCCATTTTAACCCCTTGATGCACTATGAAGATATGCCCTTCAAAGAAGCGCTGCAACAGGTGTATCAAAAGACCGGCGCTTATTGCTATCTACCTGCCAGCGAATACCGGGAAGCCTATCAGAAAGGGCGTATCACGAAAGACGACATACTTGCGGTTTTTAATGATGACCCGGATTTTAAAGACAATCCTTGCATCTTCAAGGCGCAGGGAAAAGACTATCATCTACAAGATATTGCGCTTAAAGCACTGACCTGTGATATCAAAAATATCAGTTATCGCAAACTACTCTGGAAAATTGAAGAAGATGATGCGCTGCATCGTTTTCAGTCAGATATTCCGAAAAAACAACGTGAACACATCCTCGACAGTGAAGGAAATGCGGGAAAT
>CAZPEE010000070.1:0-2007 GCA_964585525.1 uncultured Cocleimonas sp. | reverse complement strand
CACTGGCAAATTGATGCCACCCTGCCTGACCTGCGTGGTTATTTTAAGCACAACCTGAATGAGTTTTTTGTGCGCCACTACACCTACAACGAACAACTGCCCGAATACCTGCAAAGTATTTCTGATCAATTGCTCTCTTCCAGCAGTGGTAACGATACGGTTCATATCAGCCAGGAAAAATGGCGTGAAATTGCACACTTAATGCTCACCTGGCTATTAATAACCGAACACGTCATCGACACCCGGTCCTACCAGCGTGCCTGGCGATTATTCCATGCCAGCCAGCACCTAGGGCTAAATGCCTCATCAATCGAATCACTAAAAGACTCTGAAATCAATAACTTGCTTGGCATTATTGAAAACCTGGATGACCCTGATCGCAGCGGTTATTTATGGCTACGTGCCTACGAACACCATTATAAAGCAACGGTTTACCAGAAGCTTATTGCTAATCACGCAAAGGGCCGCTGGCCAAACCGTGATGACAAACGCCCCGCTGCACAGATCATTTTCTGTATGGATGACCGTGAAGAAAGCATGCGGCGCCACCTTGAAGAGGTCGCACCTGAGATTGAAACCATCGGTGCTGCAGGTGTATTTGGCCTGCCTAATAATTTCAAGGCACTGGATGCCGACAAAACCATCAAACTGGCACAACCGGTCGTTACTGCAGTACATGAATTTGATGAAGTGTGTGATGCATCAGTCAAGCCCGCGCAGCTTCAAAAACACCAAAAACGCCATAAAAAACTTAGCGCCTTTAACAACCTGACAGCACATGGTATGCGGCAAAGCATGTTAACCTCCACACTGGCTTTGCCCCTGTTGTTTCCCCTGGGTTTGTCTGAATTGCTGGGGCGCAGCTTTTTTCCGGCCAAATACCAACAGTTAAGCAACAAACTGAGGAAAACACTGGATGCGCCCGTAAAAACCCGGATAAATGCCGATGCAAAAAAAGTACTGCAAAACCCTAGCGGCGAGCATAACCAGCTTGGACTGAGCCAGGATGAAAAAGTTGAAAAAGCTGCGGCTTATCTTAAATTAACCGGCTTTACCCGTGGCTTTTCCCGGCTTGTCGTGCTCATGGCGCACAGCTCCAGGCAAATGAATAACCCACATATTTTAGCCTATGGTTGCGGTGCATGCAGCGGTCGCTTCGGTGCGCCTAATGCACGGGTTTTCGTGAGTATTGCCAACGATATGGCAATCCGCAAACAACTGGCTGAAAAACACCAGATTAAAATACCCGAAGATAGCTGGTTTATTGCAGGGGAACATGAAACCACGGGAGATACGATTGAATGGTTTGATACCGACCTGCTCCCTGAAACACATCAAAGCGAATTTCAACAATTTAAAAGCAAGGTACTTCAATCATCCCTGCTTTCTGCACAGGAACGTTGTAAAAAATTCGCCTCTGCACCTGAATCAAGCTCTGTCACACAAGCTGCGGCCCACGTCCGCGCACGCGCCGCATCGCCTGACCAGCCGCGTGCAGAACTGGGCCATCAAGGCTGTGCAGTTGCCTTTATCGGCAGACGCTCAACGCACCAGGGCATATCCTGGGATCGCCGCGCATTTATGGTTTCCTATGACCCGTTCAACGACCCCGATGGTAACACCTTGCAAGCACAGTTACTGGGTAACGGCGTCGTGGGTGTCGGCATCGCCATGGACTACTACTTTTCACGCATCCAGAATGGCTACCTCGGCTCTGGCAATAAAGCTACCCACAATATCGCCGGAAATTTTGGTGTAATGGATGGTACATCCAGCGACCTGCAAACCGGACTGGCACGGCAAATGACTGAATTGCACGAACCGATGCGCCTGCTGGTGATTGTTGAAACCACGCTGGAAACGATTGAAACCATTTACGACCGACAGCAAGACATTCGCCGCCTGGTTGACAATGAGTGGATTATACTTGCGGTTAAAAACCCTGACACGGCCGAAATACACGAAGTCAGGAAACATAAACAGATTGTAAAAATTGGCTGATCTAAC
>CAZPEE010000069.1:5586-9610 GCA_964585525.1 uncultured Cocleimonas sp. | reverse complement strand
TTTGTAGATGCTTGTTAACAACCTGCCTGGATGCACCAATCATTTTTGCAAGCGCATCATCTGTTAGATTATGGATAAGTTTTACCGTATGGAAGCCACTTTCGGAGCAGTCTGGGCTAGTGTGGTTGATTATGAGCCTGGCAAGGCGTGTTAAAGAATCAGCTGTTGCCAATGAACCTGCAAAATCCTCAAGCGTGCGCATTTTCTCGACCAGATAAGCTAAAAGATTATCATTAAATTGTGGATATAAATGAATCCAGTTTTTTACTGTTTTTTTATCAACACTCAGTAACACTAAGTCATCAAGCGCTATTGAGACAGTGTCGTTTAGCTTTTTATTAAACAGCGAAAAAATATCAAAAATATCCCCTTTACCAAGTATGAAAAGTGTTAAGTTTTTACCCGTTGCTTTATCCGTATATTCAATTTTTACCCGGCCTTCAGCAATCCAGTGTAACTTCTCTTCCGAAAGGTAAGAATCGACCATCATACCAGCATCCCATGTCGAGCATTGAAAATGCTCAAACAGGGGCGATAGCAACTCATCGGGAAGACCTGAAAATAATACAGACTGATTAAGTTTGTTTTTGTAACTTAAGTAATAAGATGCATCATTGTTCATAGCCTTTCCCCGCTGAGTAGATTGTATTAAATTAGAACATTGATTATTTCGTAGCGTCTTTTGTTTTCGGTTGCTTTGGCAGCTTTGCGTTTTTGCTATTTTTATTTGCCAGGTGCTTATGAATCAAACCGCTAAATGATGTTTTTAGTTTTTTGTAAAAGCGCTCAACTGAATTGCCACCTTGCAACTGGTCTATGAGCTCTCTAATCTGCTTTGATAAATCCATATACAAATCTGAGGCCTCACTGGTATAACCGAGGGCAGTGGCAAGTTGAAGTTGCTCATTCGCATGATTCAATAATTCCAGAACAGGTTTTTTGTTTTTGTCTTTATCTAGCGTAGATGCAGTCATAACCATTGATTCAGCACGAAAAAGAGGAAGCGGAATAATGGCCCTTTCTTCAACAATGGTCGTGAAGGCTGTATTTAGCGCTGCTACTGCACCATCCTTATCTGCATCCAGCAGCATTTTATTGACTTTTTTAATCACATCAGGATAGGTTTTCATGGGTAAATAAACCGTAAGTATTTCCATATCATCACGCAGCGGCAATAAAATCTCCCTGGCGAGTTGAACCTTACCCTGGCTAAGTGCCTTAAGCGCCTTGGCAACTTGTCCATTTACATCCGCTGCCGAAGCCGAAATTTCAAAGATTTCCATATCAGAGGCAATGGGAGCCAAATCCAGTTGCGGGTCTTTAGCCAGTGCATCATCAAACTTTTTACTGGCATCTTTCAGGGCAACAATCGCTTCCTTTAATTTACCAGCCTGAATCATTTGAGTTGCACCAAAGACTTTACCCATGGCTTCCTTAACGTCCTTGTTCACTTTTTTTACGAGATAGTCATGTGCCTTTTTCTGTACGTCCGCTGAAGGTGCTTTATGACTTGCGGCAGCGCCTACCTTTTCAACCTGTTTTGCGGCCTTTGCAGGTTGTTCTGCCATAACGACTGAACTAACTGCCAATGTGCTGATTAAAAGACTGCTGAAAATAATGTTTACTGATTTATTCACGATGTTACTCCCTATGATTGTTGCACGTCATGTGCATGAAAAAATTGTTATAAAAAATTAAGCTGGATATAAAGGCGGAAGAGACTTTTCTTCTTTTGATCTTTTCCGCTGAGGCTTGTGCTTTAACCCCTGTTGCAGCGCGCTGGCTAACGCTTTGCCTGACCATGAGCTATTAAAACCATCTACTTCTGGCTGATAAAGATAACGATACAGCTCTTCGATTGCATCGCTTCCTTGTTCTACCTGGCTGGCAATATCTAATAGTGAGATGGGTATATCGTCATGCCACTCATGTCTTGCCCAGCGAACCAGTGCATTGGCTGTTTTTTGCGCATCATTAGCTTCACACGCTTTTAGGCATTCCTGTTTTAATTGATTGCTGGCGATCTTATCCTGCTTCTTCTCTACAGGTCTGGGCTCGCTATTAGTGTCTGTAGAAATGGCATTAGAGTCCTTTTGTTTGCGCATCAAGCCATTGCGCCATAGTAGAAATAATGCCCCCAATAATGCCGCTACAAATGCTATCCATAGCCAGGTTTTTGAGATGTCTTTAGTGCTGGCTAGAGATCTATCCCCTACCCCGCCATTCACCTGATTTAGCGGTTGATTTGCAACAGCATTCATTGGATTGGCAACAGGTAACGATGGACTGATATTGGCTTTTCCTGTTCCTTGCGCTACGTTTACGATTTGTGCCGGAAGTTGTGCTGTTTCTAAAGACTGGGTGTCGATATTCCACCAATCAACTTTCACGGCCGGAATATTTAATTTGCCACTTTTTTCAGGAATCAGTGTAAAGGTTTGGGTGCTTGTACCAATAAGTTGATTGCCATTCAAAAAGTTTTCTGTTTTGGTGGACTCATTGTAAACCCGTAGCTGCCCCGGCACAGACTCCATGGAAATCGCAGGAATTTGCGAACCCGTTAAGCCATTTGCCGTTACCGTAACACTCATGCTGACAGGCTCACCACTTGCCAGCTTTGGCATTTGTTGTTGCCACGAGCTGCTTAACGTAACCTGATGCGCAGGCAACCAGGTTTTCCCAAGCGCCTCTGCCGGAATGGGATCAACATTAAATGTTACCGCGTTACTGCGAAGTGTTACGGGTTTGCCACCACCTCCGAAAAAGGGATCATTAAACATCCTCTGCAGGGCAGAATTTCCGCTAAAGGCATCTTTGAAAAACGGGTCATTAAATAACGAACCACGACCGAACCCCTGTTGCTGGCGATTTGGATCAGGCGTAGTTGCACGCAAAACAACCGACGGAATCTTTAACTCGCCTGATTGTTCAGGAAAAACCGCATAGTGCTGCTCAACGACCTGATAACGCTGTCCCTGGTATTCTTTTTGATACTGTTTATCCTCGCCCAGCTTTTCAATGACAGCATGTTCCGGGGTTGGCGTACTGATTGAAAGGTTCTGCAATGGAATCGCCGAATAAAGGCGAACGGTTAGTGGTATTTCTTGCTGAACAACCACTTTATGATTTTTAAGCGGTGTTTCAATTTCCAGCCAAACCGGATTTCCCGCTAATGCCTTCTTGGCTGTAGCCTTAGCGCCCGGTGTTCCCGTGTTGCCGGGATTGGACACCACAGGAACTGCACTGACAGTTAATTTAATCGAGGGTGTTTCATCACTGCCGACCTTGATGGCTGGAATGGTCAGCACGCCTTCGGAGCGTGGCATCAAGGTAATATTAAGCTTGCGGCTATCGGTGCGTTTACCATTAATGATGGTCGTTTGGCTACTCGTACCCGTGCCAAGAATATCAAAATCTTTTTGCAGTGGCGCCAAATCAGGGCTGGCCTTGGATGTGCCTGACATATTAATGCTAAGAACAACCGTTTCGCCCGCCTGTACCTGATTTCGATCTAAACTTGCCCGGATATCTGCGGCAAAAAGTGCGTTTGATAAAAGTGCAGATAGAATGAAACCAGAAAATATTTTTCCTATCCAAGCCTTACTTTTAAGTCCTGTGATAATATTTTTCATCGCTATTTTTTCCTTCTCTAATGTTTACTGATTGCGTTGTTAACGTTGCTGTTGGCGTTGACGTAACTGATACTGATACAAAAACTTGCGGCGCAATAATCCACCGGGGTCGTCAGGCACACGGCGCAGCCAGTTCTCTACCGATTGGCGTTGTTCCGGGTTTAATTTGTCCTTGGCTTTATTACCCATGTTTGCCTTTTGTGCCTTTGTTTTCTTTTTGCCCTGCTTCGCTTTTTTATCTTTTAACGCTTGCTGTGCCGCTTTTGAAACAGCTTGTTGCGCCTTTTTCTGCTGTTTTTCATCACCCGCCTTAGAAAACTTATCTTCAGTTTTTTGCTGTTTTTGATCTGCTTTTTGCTGGTCTTTTTTAGCGGATTGTTTCTTGCCTTGAC
>CAZPEE010000069.1:0-5486 GCA_964585525.1 uncultured Cocleimonas sp. | reverse complement strand
TGTTTTTGATCTGCTTTTTGCTGGTCTTTTTTAGCGGATTGTTTCTTGCCTTGACCTTCTTTCTTCTGGTCTTTTTTAGCGGATTGTTTCTTGCCTTGACCTTCTTTCTTCTGGTCTTTCTTATCAGGTTGTTTTTTACCCTGACCATTTTTATTCTGGTTTTTCTTATCAGATTGCTTTTGGTTTTTCTTTTGTTTTTTACTTCCAGGCTTTTGTTGTTTGTTTTGCTGCTGCTTTTTTTTCGCTTGCTGTTTCTTTAATAAGTCCTCAACCAGCTTGCGGTTATATTTGGCATTCTGTAGATCAGGCTGCTCTTTAAGTGCGCGATCATAAGCTTCTATGGCCTTTTTATATTGCCCGGATTTTGCCAGGGCATTGCCCAGGTTGTAGTCTGCCTGCGCACCTTTTTGCTGCTTAAAATCAGTTACGGCTTTTTTAAAATTGCCCGAGCGATACTCTGCTGCACCACGTTGTGCCGGGTCAGGTGCAAGCTTTGCAGCTTGTTTATAATCGCCTTTGTTTAAAGCATGCGCTGCCTGTTGGTCAGGGCGTTGCCATAATTCATCCCAACTAAGCGCCATGGCTGGCTGAGGCGTAAGTAGCTGTCCGGCAACCACAAAAACTACTGCCAGAACTAGCCCTTTGCGAAAAGCAAAGGCAGCCAAAGGCAGTAATAAAACCACTAACCAGGGACCTTCCTGAACCCAGCGCTCCGCCTGTTTATTTTGCTTGTTTTTAGCCAGGCCTTGTTTGCCGGAAGATTGCTTTGCTGCACTTAAAATACTATTAATATCCGCCTGGCTAGATGTAAATGGCGCAAATTTACCGTCACCCGCCTTAGCAATGGCTGCCAATGCTTTGTCGTTTAGCCTGCTTAAAATAGGCTTACCGTTAGTGTTTTTTATTCCCGGAATAGGTGCGCCCAAGGTTGTACCAATCCCTAACACAGAAACCTGATAGCCTTTTTCAGCAAGCCTGGCTGCTACCTGGCTTGCAGGGCTATTGCCCACTTCGTCAGCCAATAAAATGATATGTCCATGCCGGTAGCCAGCATTCTGCAAGAGCTCTCCCGCCTGTTTTAACCCCAGGTCGGGACGTATGCCCTGTACCGGCATCAACCCCGGTTCTAATACTTTTAATTGGGATTTAAGTGTTTCAATATCATCCGTCAACGGTGTAACCGTAAAGGCATCACCTGCATACACAACCAAACCGGTTTGTTTACCGGCACTTTTGCGCAGTATATCTTCAACCTTGTAACGTGCTTGTGCCAACCGTGATGGCTTGACATCTTCTGCCAGCATGGTTGCGGATAAATCCAGCACAATCACCTGCGCATCAGGTTGTTGATAAACGGGCTGGGGCAGGCGTTGCCAGGCGGGATCTGCCAATGCAATGATGGCGATAAAACTGCCCAGCGCAAATAAACTCACTAGCCATTTGGAAGATTGGCCCTGTTCGCTTTTCACCACCAAAAAAGGTAACAACGAAGGATCAATTAACTTATTCCATGATGATCCACCGCCACTACGACGTTGCCAAAGCACCCACAGCAAATAGGCGAATGGAATCAGTGCCAGCAACCAGGCAGGCTGTAAAAAGTGAAACTGTGTAAAAAATTTAGTTAGCATGATGGGCCTCCCTGTGGATAGGGTTATCGGTTTTTTTCAGTCTGGAAATCAATGTGCTGAAGCTGTCGGTAAGCATCCATCCGCTTAATAAAACCAGCAGTAAAGCGATGCCCAGTGGCAGGCTGTACCACTCTTCAACATCCCGGTAATAAACGGTGTCTTTTGCCAATGGCTCCAGTTTATCAAGCTGTTGGTAGATCGCCTGCAAGCCTTGCAGATCACGTGCACGGAAATATTCTCCCCCCGTCATTTTGGCTATTTTACGGAGTGTTCCTTCATCAAGGTCACTGCCAAGGTTGACACGACGACCAAATAAATCGCGCATTTGTTTATCGGCACCCACACCAATGGTATAGATTCGAATGCCTTCCAGCTTGGCGAGTTCGGCTGCCTTGATTGGCGCAATATGCCCGGCGGTGTTGGCTCCATCGGTTAACAAAATTAATACCCGGTTGCCTTCTGGCTGTTTTCTAAGCCGCTTGATGCCAAGTGCAATGGCATCACCAATTGCTGTTTCCTGGCCGGCAAGCCCAATCACCGCTTCATTCAGTAAAGTCTGGACTGTTTTTCTGTCAAAACTTAATGGTGCTTGCAAGTAGGCTTGTTGGCCAAACAAAATCAAACCCAGACGATCACCTACCCGGCGGTTAATAAAATCACCTGCAACTGCTTTTACCGCAGTTAAACGGCTTACAAGCTGATTACCTATTTGCATATCAGGCTGTTCCATGCTGCCGGAAATATCTACCGCCAGCATCAGGTTGCGTCCTTGCATGGGCAATGCAACGGGTTCACCAATAAGTTGTGGCCGGGCGGCAGCGGTCACTAGCAGCAACCAAACAAGCACAGCTAGCCAGAAACGCCAGGGTTGTCGTTTGATACTTGCAGAACTCGTTGCCATACGGTTATGCAGGCTTGCATAGAGTGGCATTTTGATTGACTGGGGTATGGCCTTTTTAGCCGGTGGTACAAACCAGTAGATCAAAAGTGGCAAGGGCAAAAAGGCAAACAGCCAAAGCCATTCAAATTGAAAATTCATGATAAGTTCCTCCTTAACCAGCGATGCACAGCTTTGACTAAGGGGCTGTCCTGGTTCAAAGGCGTCTCGTTTTCCAGGGAGCGGTAAACACCATCAGCCAGGGCTTCTGCATACTGTTTGCTAAATTCACCATTGCCTCCGGTTTGATTCAAAAAATCCAGCCAGTCTTTGCCATGCAAGGTGGCAACGTCCTCGCGTGGAAATTGTTGCAGTGCAGTACGCCGTAATATTTCACTCAGTCCCGCCAATTGCAGGCTGTAGTTATCGCTATGTTCTGTTATCACTTTATCGACCTCGGCAAGGACTTTTTCTTGCCACAGGCGCTCTTTACGTTTTTTCCAAAGGTAAAAACCCAATATCAACAAAGTGATTAAAAACAGGCCAAAAACGATCCACCAACCGGGGGCTGGTGGCCACATGGAAGGTTCTGGCGGCATATAAATATCACGCAGCTTATCAAGTGCTTTGGGCAGGTTGTTTGGTGTTGCCGCTTGCATCGCAGCGGGTGCAGATAATGATGGAGTCATGCTGACATCTCCCTGGGCATCAACAGGTTACCGGTACAACTAGCGGGCTTGCGTGATAAAACTTGATGCAGCACATCAGAAATATTGTCACTGCTTAAGATGCGCAATAGCGGTATGCCGCTCTCATTAAATAATTGCTGTAATTCATGCTGGCGGCTATCCAGCGTATTGATGAGTTGCTGGCGTTGCTGCTGGGAATTCAGGTTTAATAACCAGCTATGCTTGCCATCGCTAATACCATATTCACCATCGGGTGGTGCAGAAAGCTCCAGTAAATCCACCACCTGAACCGCAAGCACGTTACTGTGTTGATGTATTTGTTGTAGCAACCGGGACGTTTTATCCGTCACACCAAAAAAGTCGCTGATTAAAATGACTTGTGTGCCGGGGCGTATCGTGTGTTGCAACCGCTCTAACATACTATCCAGCAAACCTTGTTGTGCTTCAGCATCAAAGTGTGAATGTGGTTGCCCCAGGCGCACCAGTGTATCGACTAAATGAAGGATTCCACGTCGCCCACCCTGTGGTTTTATCTCTTGGTGGTTTTGTTTATCACGAAAAATGATGCCACCGACACGATCGCCCTGTGCTACAGCTATCCAGCCAAACAGGCTAGCTAAACGGGCAGCGACGACACTTTTGAATGCGCCCTGGGATGCCATCGACATGCTGGCTGACTGGTCAACCAGCAATACAACCGGCTGTTCGCGCTCCTCTGCATATAATTTGACATGGGGTAAGTTGGTTCTGGCTGTGACGCGCCAGTCAAAATTACGCACATCATCACCCGGCTGATAATGGCGTGATTCCATATAATCCATGCCACGGCCACGAAATTTGGATTGGTGTTGTCCAAACAACAAAGAGCGGCCACTCTGGCAAGGCTTTAATTGCAAGCCACGTGCGTTTGCCCTCAACGCCAGTAAATCTTCCCGATTCACTGCGATATTTTTTGGCAGGTTTGTGATTGTTTGAGCACTCATTACCGGACTCCCCATTTAAGCCAGTGGAACCCGTTGCAAAAGCGTTTTGATAAAACCTTCACGAGTCATGCCGGATGACTCAGCTGCATACGTTAAACCGATTCGGTGACGAAGCACATCCACAGCCACTGCCTGAATATCTTCCGGGCCAACAAAATCACGACCATTTAGCCAGGCATAGGCACGTGCGGCGCGTTCCAGGCCGATACTGCCACGCGGACTCGCACCGTATTCAATGGTATTGGCCAAATCATCGCCATAAGCAACAGGATTACGCGTTGCCAGAACCAGCTGTACCAGGTATTCCTCTAAAGCAGGTGCCATGTGCAATCCACGCACAGCCTTGCGAGAATCGAAAAGTTCTTGCTGCGATAATTCAAAATCAGACTGTGGAATATCATTATCTTCTTCCTCTCTCGCCAGTTTTAAGATGGCTTTTTCAGATGAGGCATCAGGGTAATCAATATTGATATGCAATAAGAAACGGTCAAGCTGCGCTTCTGGAAGCGGGTAAGTACCTTCCTGTTCAATCGGGTTTTGGGTTGCCATGACTAAAAACAACCTGGGTAAAGCATAGGTTTTACGCCCGACCGTTATTTGACGCTCACCCATCGCTTCTAACAGTGCAGACTGGACTTTGGCGGGCGCACGGTTGATTTCATCCGCTAATACCAGGTTATGAAATAATGGCCCTGACTGGAATTCAAAAACACCTGTTTGTGGGCGATAAACATCTGTTCCCGTCAAATCAGCCGGCAATAAATCCGGGGTAAATTGAACGCGGGCAAAATCACCTTCGATTCTTGATGCCAGCTCTTTAATAGCGGTGGTTTTAGCAAGACCCGGAGCGCCTTCGACTAAAAGGTGGCCATCAGCCAGCAATGTGATCAGTAGTTTTTCCACCAAATCTTCCTGACCGATAATACGGCTGGAAAGCTCATTTTTTAACTGCTGAAAACGGTTTTGTAAGTAATCAGTTGGTATTTCTGTATCAACTGCTGCAATAGGTGTTGTCATGGGTAAATCTCCTACCTGTTTCTTTATATGTGTTAAATAGTTGTGAAAAAATCACATTTAACCTAAATAAAGCAAAGACCATGCCAAAAACATATACTATTGTTTTTTATATAATTATTTTGATTATCAAATACAGATTGGGGAATATTACCCAGCAATAAAAACAGTTGGTGAATAATCACAAGCGTGGGAAACATGAACACTAATGAGTTTAAAAAGACAGGTTGCCCACTCTAGTACTCCATCAACATTGGTTTGATGGGTTCAGCGAGTCAGAAAGCGGTTAGCC
>CAZPEE010000068.1:1516-9646 GCA_964585525.1 uncultured Cocleimonas sp. | reverse complement strand
TTGAAGGGCGTGGAGTATGCAGCATAATGTGAGCGGATAAAAGATGATAAAATAAAATGTGTTAAAATAACGAATTGCACCGCTTAAAATGGAAAGGATATGAACGTAGGGATATTGATCAATAAAATTAAGGAAAAGCCAGATACTGTTGAATTTGATGAGGTGATGGACGTGATAGCTAACTATTACGATTTTACGCCAACAGAATTTATCAATGGCCCGTTAAAAAATAAAGCAGGGGAAAATTCAGGTTCCTGTCAATTATTCCGGTTCGCACAACAGCACCGGCTAACTGAATCACAAACACTGGCTTGTTTTGGTCATTATTATCGTGATGATGTTTTGAAAAACCCAGATGCTGATAATCATCAGAATATACGTCATTTTATGGAAACAGGCTGGCAAGGCATTTCTTTTCAGGGTGAGCCACTGAGGCAAAAGATAACATAGGGTACTTGTAAGGTGATTGTGCTCTTCAGTTTTTTTAAACCTGATTCAGGTTGAAGTCATTCGTCGGTTATTTTTTTGAATTTTTCCAGAGTATGGTAAAATTCGGGGAAATAAAAACAATAATACCCCTAAATAAAAATAAAAAAACGTGTTGTAAAGAGTCGTTATGAAAACCCAAATAACCAATATAAATCATAAATTACTTCTCAGTGTTTCATTTATCGTGTTATCACTATCATCTGTTTCAATCAGCCAGGCTGCTTTATATCGCTGGGTGGATGGTTCGGGAAAAGTCCATTTTTCAGATAAAATCCCCCCGTCAAGTTCACAGAAAGGCCACTCAGAATTAAACAAAGATGGTATCGAGAAAAAGAAAGTTTTATCGGCTGAAGAAATCAAGAAAATTCAAGATGAAGCCAAAAAGAATGCTATAAAAAATCAACAAATAGCGCTTAAAAAAGAAGATGAAAAGCAGGCACTTCGGGAAAAAAGAAAGCATGATGCCTATTTATTATCGACCTTCGATACAAAAGATGAATTAATTCGTTACTATGAAAATAAAATCACGACTTTGTCTGAAACAGCGAATATCCTTATTACGCGTAATGAGAACCTTGACCGTAAAATGCAAAGAGTAAGCAAAAAACAAGCAGCAGCAAAATCTAAAAGTTTGAAACAATCGTATGGCAAGGAATTGGCTGGGCTTAAAAGCAGTATTTCACACTATGTAACAGCCCTGGAAGAAAACAAGCAAGAGGTTAGCCGCTTAAAGAAGAAATATAAGGGTGATTTAAAACGTTATGATGAGTTATCACAACTCACATCATCATCGTTATAATATGTTACCAACATGAAAATAATAACAACAATAAAAGCAACGCATAAACCGGGACTCATCACACTATTGATGTTAGCTTTGGCTATGCCTGCCAGTGCAGCATTGTATCGCTGGACAGACCAGAATGGTAAAGTACATTACTCTGATAAAGTACCCCAGAAAGTTTCGCAAAAAGGCCATATAGAATTAAATGAGAATGGCACTAAAAAGAAAGTGGTGATTTCGGCAGAAAAGCGCAAAAAAATCCGTGAACAGAAGTTATTGGAAATTGCCCAGTCCAAAGAGCAGGCAGCAAAGAAAAAACAGCAAGACCTGAAGGAAATGCGCGATATCCAGTTGCTGAACATGTTTACCACGCCCGAGGAGCTTATCAAGGTCTATAACTCCAAGCTGGAAATGACGGAAGAAAGTATTAACCTGCTCAAGGCCCGGCATAAAAGACAGTCCCAAAAACTGGAAAGGTTGGAGCAGCGGCACGAACGTTCCAAAAATGCGCAAACCAAAGAAGCATTGGGAAAAAAGATTGATGACCTGCTGGATAGCCTCACCGTGTACCAGCAAGCGATTACCGAAAACTATGTCGAAAAAGAAAAGCTGAAAAAGGAGTTTGCAGAAAACCTGACCCGTTTTACCGAGTTATTAACACTGCAAAAACAGGCACAAAAATAGCCTTGTCATCAAGCCATATATTTTTGCAAAATGGCTTGTTGCACATCTTTTTCCAACCGTGCGCCAAAGGTGGCAACGATACGTGCCGCAGATTCACTGGCCAACATGCCAGCATCACGGTCACTCATCCCCTGGCTGATGCCATACATAAATGCACCAGCAAACATGTCACCTGCACCATTGGTATCCTTTGCCTTAACCGGGCTGGCTTCGATTTCTACACGTTTGTCTCCGCTGACAACAACAGCACCTTTACTACCGCGTGTTACGACGATTTTATTGGCAAGGTTTGCCAGTTCTGCAATGGCATCATCCAGGTTATCTGTACCTGTATAGGTCTGGGCTTCTTCTTCATTGCTAAACAATACATCAACACCGTCGCCGATGATTTCACTTACGCCGTCTTTAAAATAGGTGACCATGGCAGGGTCAGAAAAGGTAAATGCCGTTTTAACGCCATGTTCCCTGGCAACCTGGCGGGCAGTTATGGCGGCTTCACGTGATACATCCGAGGTAACCAGATAGCCTTCAATATATAAATATTCGGATGCTTTCAGGTCATCAAGATGCAAATCATCTTTTGAGAAATCCGACGTAATACCCAGGAATGTGTTCATGGTGCGCTCGGCATCGTCAGTTACCATCACCATGCATTTGCCGGTAACTCCCTCACCTTTAACCTGGTCAAGCCGGGTTTTGACGCCGGCTTCACCCAGGTCTTTCATGTAAAAATCACCGATTTCATCATCAGCCACTTTACAGGCGTAAAAGGTTTTACCACCGAACTGGCTGATGGCTACGATGCTATTGGCTGCAGAACCACCACCGGCCCGCTTTTTTAGGCCAAACCGTTTTTTAAGTTCAGCCAGCAATGACTCCTGTTGATCTTGTTCCAGCAAGGTCATCATGCCTTTTTCAATACCCTGTTCGGCGAGAAACTCATCGGTCACTTCAAATTCTTTATCGACTAATGCATTTCCGATGCCGTAAACGTGATATTTCATGGTATTGCCTCATGTGGTAAAATAGGTATTAATTATCCTGTTACAGGATTATATGGGCGCGTAATTTAACAGAGCTGGGTTGATAATACAAAATTAACGTTTTCTTGAAACAACACGCATGGGGGAGGGTAGTAACCGCTAATACCAGCTTGTTTTTGATTACAATAGCCCCACATTCTTTTATATTCCAGATGGAGACTACATGAGTTACCAACACATTGACGTACCGCAAGGTGGTGAGAAAATCACCACCAATGCCGATTTTTCATTAAATGTCCCTAATAAGCCGATCATTCCTTATATAGAAGGTGACGGGATTGGCGTGGATATTACACCGGTAATGAAAAAGGTGATTGATGCAGCGGTCAATAAGGCCTACGGCGATGAACGCCAGATTCAATGGATGGAAATTTATGCGGGTGAAAAATCAACCCAGGTTTATGGCGAAGATGTATGGATGCCGGAAGAGACCATGCAAGTTCTGAAAGATTATGTGGTTTCCATCAAAGGCCCCTTAACCACGCCTGTGGGTGGCGGTATCCGCTCGCTGAATGTGACGTTACGCCAGGAGCTGGATTTATACACTTGCCTGCGTCCAATCCGTTACTACGATGGCACGCCTAGCCCGCTATGCGAGCCTGAAAAAACCGACATGGTCATTTTCCGTGAAAACTCCGAAGATATTTATGCAGGCATTGAATGGGAAAGTGGCTCGGATGACGTCAAAAAAGTGATCAATTTTTTACAGGATGAAATGGGTGTGACTAAAATCCGTTTCCCCGAAACATCCGGGATCGGCATAAAACCCGTATCTAAAGAAGGCACGGAACGGCTGGTGCGCAAGGCATTGCAGTATGCGATAGATAATAATCGACCCAGCCTGACACTGGTTCATAAAGGCAATATCATGAAGTTCACTGAAGGTGGTTTCAAGCAGTGGGGGTATGACCTTGCACGTACTGAGTTTGGCGCTACGGAACTGGATGGCGGCCCCTGGTTGAGTTTTAACAATCCAAATACAGGAACCGAGATTGTTGTAAAAGATGTAATTGCAGATGCTTTTTTGCAAAACATCCTGCTATATCCGCAAGAATATGATGTTATTGCTACACTTAACTTAAACGGTGATTATATTTCGGATGCCCTGGCTGCGCAGGTCGGCGGGATTGGTATCGCGCCGGGTGCGAATTTATCCGATACCATTGGGTTATTTGAAGCAACCCATGGAACTGCACCCCCTTTGGCGGGTCAAAATAAAGTGAATCCGGGTTCGATTATTTTGTCCGCAGAAATGATGTTACGTCACATGGGTTGGGTTGAAGCAGCAGACCTGGTTGTTAAAGCACTATCCGGTGCCATCGCATCAAAACGCGTCACCTTTGATTTTGCCCAGAAAATGGATGGTGCCGAAGAGATTTCCTGTTCGGCATTTGGTGATCAAATGATCAACTGTATGTAACATAATGATAATTTAATTTGAAAAACATGATGAAGAGTAAGCACAATTACCAGGCTGGTTATGACCTTGTTACTAGCCAATTTAACCGGGTCGTCAATGGTTCGGACGACGAACACGGCCATGAAGGTGGTGATACAGGTCTAGCGGTACAAGAAGCCCGCCCAAAAGTAGGCGAACCAAAGCGTTATATGGTTATACTTATCAATGACGATTTCACGCCAATGGAATTTGTGGTGGAAGTGTTGACCTTGTATTTCAACTTAAATGAAGAACAGGCAACACGGGTGATGCTCAATGTACATACAAAAGGCAAGGGTGTCTGCGGGGTGTTCCCCAAAGATATCGCCGAAACCAAGGTGGTGCAGGTGAATGAATTTGCACGCGAAAACCAGCACCCCTTGTTATGCACCATGGAAAAAGCATGAATCTAAAAAGTACCAGGGTATACGCAGTTACCCGCTTTAAAGTAGTACCTAGACGTAGTAAAACAGGAGAGCACAAATGTTAAGTACCGAAGTTGAATATTCAATCAACATGTTATTCAAGGATGCGCGTGACAAGCATCACGAGTTCGTGACAGTTGAGCATTTGTTGTTGTCCATGACGACTAACCCCAGTGCAGCTGATGCGTTACGTGCCTGTGGCATTAATATCCCTATGTTACAAACTGAACTTGAAAGCCACCTGGAAGAAAATACACCGGTATTACTGGATCAGGATGATCGCGAAACCCAGCCGACTTTAGGATTTCAGCGTGTTATTCAGCGGGCTGTTTACCATGTGCAGGCAACTGGGCAAGGCGAAGTGACAGGACAGAATATTCTGGTTGCCATCTTTGGCGAACCAGAATCACATGCGGTTTACTACCTGGCAAAGCAGGATATGACGCGTCTGGATCTGGTGAATTATATTTCTCATGATATCCATAAGAATCAGGATGACGGCTTTCCGATTGCAGATTTGGTTGCTGAAGAAGAAACCAGTGATGCCGATTTTGTAGACAATGGCGAAGCTGAGCAGATTGAAGATGACGCTAAAAAAGAAACGCCTTTGGAAAAGTTTGCCGATAATCTTAACCAGCTGGCGATTGAAGGCAAAATAGATCCCTTGATTGGTCGTGAGCACGAAGTCGAGCGCACCGTACAGGTGCTTTGCCGTCGCCGAAAAAACAACCCCTTATTGGTGGGTGAAGCTGGTGTGGGTAAAACAGCGATAGCCGAGGGCCTGGCAAAGCGCATCGTTGATGGTGAAGTGCCAGAAGTGTTGGGCGAAGCAGTGATTTATTCGCTGGATGTTGGCGCACTGGTTGCGGGAACCAAGTACCGTGGCGATTTTGAAAAGCGCCTCAAGGCAGTTCTAAACCAGATTAAGAAAGAAGAGCATGCCATTCTTTTTATTGATGAAATTCACATTATTATCGGTGCAGGTGCAACCTCGGGTGGCACCATGGATGCATCCAACCTGATCAAGCCGGTACTGGCAAATGGTGATCTTAAGTGTATCGGGTCCACCACCTACCAGGAATACCGTAGCGTGTTTGAAAAAGAGCGTGCATTGGCACGTCGTTTCCAGAAAATTGACATCAAAGAACCTACAGTTAATGAAACCATCAAGATTCTGAAAGGTTTGAAATCACGTTTTGAAGATCATCATGATGTTAAATACACCATGCCAGCCCTGGAAACAGCGGTTAAATTATCGGCAAGATACATAACAGACCGTCATTTGCCCGACAAGGCGATTGATGTGATTGATGAAGCCGGTGCGAACCGTCAACTGCAACCCAAAAATAACCGCAAGAAAAAAATCACGGTAGCCGATGTTGAAAGCATAGTAGCCAAAATTGCACGAATTCCACCTAAAACGGTATCCAGTACCGATGTTGAAGTATTGAAAAACCTTGACCTTAACCTCAAACGTGTTGTCTTTGGGCAGGATATGGCGATAGACCAGTTAGTGACTGCGGTTAAAATGTCCCGTTCGGGTCTACGTGATGATGGCAAACCGATTGGATCATTTGTTTTCGCTGGCCCAACTGGCGTGGGCAAAACCGAAGTTACCCGGCAACTGGCAGAAAATATGGGCGTTGAGTTGATCCGCTTTGACATGTCGGAGTACATGGAGCGCCATACGGTGTCGCGACTGATTGGTGCGCCTCCTGGCTATGTTGGCTTTGAAGAAGGTGGTTTGTTAACCGATGCGGTGAACAAAAACCCGCATGCAGTCTTGTTGCTGGATGAAATCGAGAAAGCGCACCCAGATGTGTTCAACCTGTTATTACAAGTGATGGATAATGGAAGCCTGACCGATAGTAACGGCCGCAAAGTTGACTTCCGTAATATTATACTGGTGATGACCTCCAATGCAGGCGCATCAAATATTAGCCGTAGTTCCATGGGTTTCACCCAGCAGGATCATTCGCTGGATACCATGAAAGCGATAGAGCAGGCATTCACGCCAGAATTCAGAAACCGTCTGGATGCTGTGATCCAGTTCAAGCCACTGGATGAAAAGGTGATTATAAGCATTGTGGATAAATTCCTGATACGTCTTGAAACGCAGCTTACAGAAAAGAAAGTGACCCTGATGGTTGATGACAAGGCCAAGCGCTGGCTTGCCAAAAAAGGCTACGACCCTAAAATGGGCGCACGCCCAATGGAACGCCTGATCCAGGAAAACATCAAAAAACCACTGGCTGATGAGTTGCTGTTTGGCTCATTAAGCAAAGAAGGTGGCACGGTGCGTGTAACAGCTGAAAAAGACAAGTTAAAAATGGACTTTGAAGAAAAGAAAAAAATAGCACCAGCAACGGCATAAAGTCTATTTTCTGGCAAGCCCTGTATCTGACAGGGCTTTTATAATGGCTACAGTGAATAGGCCTAATAATTGAAATTTCGTGTTCTAACCTACAATATCCATCGTGCAATTGGTTTTGACAGACGCTACAAACCTGAGCGGATCATTGAAATTATCCAGCACTATGAGCCGGATATTGTGATGCTCCAGGAAGTGGACGATGATGTGCCACGCTCACAACATCATGATATGGCAAAAGTTTTGTCAGAAGCACTCAACTATCCCTATTTTGCCGTAGGACACAATGTCAAACTGCGCAAAGGGAGTTATGGTAATGCGACCCTCAGCCGCTTCCCCATTCTAAAAGAAGCTAATATTGACTTGACGATTGGCATGCATAAGAAACGTGGCTGCCAGCATACTAAAATCCAGTTGCAAAATGGCAAGGATGACCAGCGTTATGTGCTGGATGTCTTTAACCTGCATTTGGGCTTATCGGCACGCGAACGCCAAAAACAGGCCGGTAAACTGTTGAGAAGCACTGAGTTTGCCTATGTTAACCAGTTTCAGCCCTGTATTGTCGGTGGCGATTTTAATGATTGGCGTTCCTTGTTACGTGCTTTTTATGTGGAAGGTCTGGGTTTTAAATGTGCGACCGACAAAAAAAAGAAGGAGAGTGCCAAAGCGATTAAAACCTATCCTTCCTTTTCACCCAAAGGCGGCCTGGACAGGATCTACTACCGCGGCGGTTTGCAATTGTTATCAGTACAGCGTTGCCGGTTAAAGGTTTCAAAAATTGCCAGTGACCATTTACCCGTGATTGCAGATTTTGAATTTAAGCCGGATTAATCTTAGTCGTACCTGTGTATAATACCGCCAATTTATTATTTTTGGACGATAACTATGCCAGGAAC
>CAZPEE010000068.1:0-1416 GCA_964585525.1 uncultured Cocleimonas sp. | reverse complement strand
CTATGCCAGGAACCATGCCAAGCAAACCTAGTAAAAAACTTGAGACGTTTCCCAACCCGAATCCCGAACGTGATTTTACCATCCGCATCAACTCGCCTGAGTTTACCTGTAATTGCCCGATGACAGGGCAACCTGATTTTGCAGACATTACACTGGAATATGTACCGGATGAGCTGTGTGTCGAGCTGAAATCATTAAAAATGTACTACTGGTCGTTTCGTGATGAAGGCAAGTTTCACGAGGCGGTGACCAATGAAATCCTTTCCGACCTGGTGAAGGCGATCAGCCCGCGCTTTATGCGTGTCACGGCTGATTTTAATGTGCGCGGAGGTATTTATACCGCCGTGGTTGCCGAGCATCGCAAAGAGGGTTGGCAGGCACCAGAGAAGGTTAAGTTGCCCTAGCTGACCTTTGTAAACTAATTCCATGAAAAAGCTGTTTGCTGGTATAGATCTGGGTACATCGGGTTGCCGTATTGTGGTGATTGATGAAGATGGTAAAATAAAGGCGAATGCCTCGATACGCTACGCAAAAAATCATCCTCAAAGCCCGCAATTATGGTGGCAAAGCGTTAAACAATTACTTCTGGATTTACCCGAACCGATTAAAAACCGGCTTCAATCTATTGCAGTCGATGGAACATCCGGTACTTTGCTATTGACTGATGATGTTGGTAATCCGGTTTCGTCGGTTTTGATGTACCATGATATGCGTGCGACCGAGGAAGCACAGCTTATAAAGCAAATAATGCCACAACAGAGCGGTGCGCAAGGCGTAGCCAGCTCTCTGGCGCGGCTACTTTGGTTGCTCAAACATGAAGCACCAAGCCGGGCGGTACATGCTTTGCACCAGGCCGATTATATACTGGGCAAACTTGGCAACCATTTTGGCAGGAGTGACCAGAATAATTGTTTGAAACTGGGTTATGATGCGGTTAATAATTGCTGGCCGGATCAGATTAGTCAATTCGGTTTTAACTTATCCTTGTTGCCCGAGGTTGTACCAGCCGGGACAATCACCCATGCAATTGACCAACAGCTTGCCACTGAGCTGGGTTTGCCAGAGCATTTGCAGTTAGTTGCAGGTACAACCGACAGCATCGCCGCTTTTATCGCCAGCGGTGCGAGTCAAATTGGCGAAGCGGTCACATCGCTGGGTAGTACGCTGGTGCTGAAACTGATTTCGGATAAGCCTGTTTTTGCGCCTGAATATGGTGTTTACAGCCATAAACTGGGTGATCACTGGCTGGTCGGTGGTGCGTCCAATTCGGGAGGCAAGGTGTTATCGCATTATTTTTCCAACACACAACTGGATAGTATGACAGCCCAGCTAAAGCCAAATGAGCTAACTGGCCTTGATTATTACCCGTTAACGGGGCAGGGTGAGCGTTTCCCTTTTGCGGATGCGGCTAAACAA
>CAZPEE010000067.1:0-9710 GCA_964585525.1 uncultured Cocleimonas sp. | reverse complement strand
GTTAAAACACAAGCCACAAGTACCCACACAAGTTTTTCTGGTTCTCGTTTTTTAATGATCAGTTCAAGCCTGTGCCTGAACGAGGATGCGCATTATATAGATGAGTCACTTCTGGTCAACTGTTTTTTTCATTTAAATTCATTTATTTTTTTATTTACACTTATCCTCTTTTCAAAGCCCAACCTATTAGCATCATTCGATGATTCCTCCAGCGCTATAAACTGCTAACCCCATGTGATTTATTGAGCATTTAAAAAACAATCAAACACGATCTACAGCCCACCACAAAATCACCCATCAATATAGCAATTAAATTGCTAGTTGCACCCATAAATCCACCCTTCGGAAAAACAGGATAAATGCCGCTAAATATGGGTTAAGTGGGCATTAAGCTTGCAAACGTTATTATTTTCGTGTATTTATTCGCCAACATTTATAAACGCGTGATTTTAAATACGCTTTTTTGGTAAAAAAGGGATTCAATTTGTCTTCACAGAAGCCAGACTCAATTATTCCATGTGAGAATGATTGGAGTACGATAGTAAAACAGTATGATCTTCAAAATCGGGACATGGAAGTACTGATTCAAAAAAAGAAGTCATCACAACATATTATGAACATTGGCAGAGAAACGCAGTCAAAAGGTTCATTCTGGTTGCAACGTAGTCTCATGCTCGCTGGTTTTGCTGCACTGATAGGCAATGTTCCTGTGAGCTCTCATTTACTTGTTGATACTCATGGCACATCTACCACCCCAACAAGGACTGCAGAAACCGCCACAACAACCAAACACTTTGAAATAACGCTTAAAAACAACCAGTCTAACGAAATTGGATTTTCAACACCGTCAACACTGTCAACAACGCCTGCAAAGAAACTCTTAAATACAGATAACGACAAACAGTCGAATGATGAAATTCTCGTGCAAAACACGATTGAACAGGATGTAATTACTGGACCACAAGAACTTACCTTGCCAAGAAGGGCAATTGAAACCTATGCAGGGCAAGCAAGTAGTAATGCCAACAGCAAGTGGAAAACCTATCATGTTAAATCTTATGATAATTTAACCAATATTTTTCACAAGCTAGGTCATCAAAACACCCTTAAAGAATTACAAAAAGACCCAAAAATCTCCACCGCACTTAAAAAACTCAAAAAAGGTAGCATCGTCAGGGCCAAAGGCAAAGATGGCAAACTTGCAGAATTAATTTTTACAACAGATGACGATAAAGAGAGTTTTGTGCTCACTGCAAAAAAGGATGGTGATGGCTACGAAGGCACATGGAAGAAAAATATTTTTGAAACCCGCCAGGCTCGCGCCAGTTTCACTATCAACAACGGTTTGTTTTTTGATGGCCGAAAAGCCGGTATCAGTGACAAAATTGTTAAACAAATTGTAAAGGTTTTTGACTGGGATATTGATTTCTCTCACGATGTTCGCATTGGCGATAACGTCACGGCCGTATTTGAAGAGATTTACCATGACGGCGACAAAATTGACAGTGGGCACTTACTCGCTGCAGAGTTTATCAATCAAGGGCATACACATCGTGCCGTTCGCTACACTTTTAAAAACGGAAAATCAGATTATTTCACCCCTCAAGGCCGTGAAATGAAAAAAGCCTTTATTCGCACTCCGATAGCCCATGCGCGAATTTCATCGCACTTTAACCCTGGTCGCTTCCATCCTGTATTACATAAAATAAAGGCACATAAAGGGACAGATTTTGCTGCACGTACCGGTACAGCCATTATGGCAACAGGCAATGGCACGATTAAATTCATCGGTCGCAAAGGCGGTTATGGTCGTGTCGTTATTATCCAGCACCGTGACGGTTATTCAACGCTGTATGCACATATGAGCCGTTTTAAAAAGGGCATCAAAAAAGGCGATAAAATTTTGCAAGGCGAGACCATTGGTTATGTGGGTCAATCTGGTTTGGCCACCGGCCCTCATCTGCATTATGAATTCCGTCAAAAAGGCAAGCCTGTCAATCCTATGACAGCATCGTTACCCAATAGTATGTCTCTGGGTCGCAGGGAATTAAAAGATTTTCGTAACCACGCAATTAATCTGGTACTACAGTTAAACGTGTTACATCGCTTTGCCAAGGCCAAAATCGAAATTAATAGCGCATTTGGTGGCTAATTTTCCGACCCAACAAACTGGTTAATTCCAAATTAGCCAAAAGTCACACATGCCTACAAAAGCAGTTACTCCGGCCTACTACATTGGACTCATGTCAGGCACTAGCATGGATGGGATTGATGCGGTACTGGTTGACTTATCAAAAAAGCAAATCGAGCTAATCTGCTCCCATGCTCATCCATTTCCAGCCACTTTGCAGCAGCAACTTGCTGCCATCATAAATCCTGATTGGCAAGGCTCATTAGTCCAGATTGGTTCACTTCATCAGCAGCTTGGAAAGCTATTTGCCGAAGCTGTCAACGCGCTATTGAAAAAGACCGAGATTCACTCCCATCAAATTAAAGCGATCGGTAGCCACGGACAAACTGTATGGCATCAACCCGGAGGCGAACACCCATTTAGCATGCAACTAGGAGACGCCAATCAGATTAGCGAGCTTACAGGAATAACGACCGTTGCCGATTTTAGAAGTCGTGATATTGCCTCTGGCGGGCAAGGTGCTCCTTTAGTTCCCGCCTTCCATCAAGCACTATTTTCCAGAGCCGATACTAACCGTATCCTGTTAAACATCGGTGGCATTGCCAACATCACCCTGTTACCACACAATGGGGAAATTTCCGGTTTCGATACCGGGCCAGGCAACGGCCTGATGGATGCATGGATAAAAAAACACCAGCAAAAAAGCTTTGACAAGAACGGGGACTGGGCAAGCAGCGGTATAATTAACAAGCAACTTCTGGGACAGCTTTTAAACGATCAGTACTTTTCCCTGCCAGCTCCCAAAAGCACCGGCAAGGAATATTTTAACCTGCAATGGCTGAATAAAAACAGTTCCAAGTCTGTTAATCCTCAAGACATACAAGCGACCCTGGCAGAGCTTACTGCCAGAAGTATTGCCGATGCCATAAATTCAGTCATAGATCAGTCGCCAGACTGGCATGAACTGTATGTTTGCGGCGGAGGGGCACACAATCAATTCCTGATGGAACGGATACAGCACCATTTAACTGCGTTTAACATAGAATCGACAGAAACACTGGGGGTTTCACCAGACTGGATGGAAGCGATTGCTTTTGCCTGGCTTGCCAAACAAACACTGGAGGGGAAACCGGGCAACCTGCCATCCGTAACAGGCGCAAAAGGTTCGCGCATACTGGGTGCTATTTATCCAAAATAAAATCAGGCAGCCTGAACAGGTATCGCCTTAGAGGTACGCTCCACGTTGTTTTCGTCATCCACATACACCAGTACTGGCTTGAATTTATCCGCTTCAGCTTCAGACATTTCGGCATAGGTACAAATGATGACTTTATCGCCGGGGTTGGCTTTATGGGCAGCCGCGCCGTTCACCGAAATAGTACCCGAACCCGCTTCTGCAACAATCGCATAGGTTACAAAGCGTTCGCCGTTGGCAATATTGTAAATATGAATTTGCTCATTTTCACGAATACCTGCCACTTTCAACAAATCAGCATCTATCGCACATGAGCCTTCGTAATCCAGCTCAGACTGGGTTACAGTAACGCGGTGTAGCTTCGATTTAAGTAAAGTAAGATTCATGAATCACCCAAGATAATTAAGAAAGGTTTACGGTTAAGTTATCAATCAAACGTGCTTTTCCAAGCCAGGCAGACACCAAAATAACCAGTTCCTGGTCATTTGACTGTGCCACGGATAAATCGTTCGCGTTACGCACCTCTATATAGTCGGTACGAAAACCCTGCCGGTTCAGATTCCCGGCACTTGCAAGCTGCAGTTTGCTATATTCCCGATCACCAGAAAGGATGCTATCACGGATTTGGCACATTTCTGCATATAAACCGGGGGCAATTTGATTCCTCTGATGTTCATCCAGATAATGATTACGCGAACTCATTGCCAAGCCACTAGGCTCACGCGCCGTCGGCGCAGAAATTATGTCAATACCAAAATCCAGATCCTGCTGCATACGTCGAATTAGCATTAATTGCTGATAATCTTTTTCGCCAAAAATTGAAATATCCGGTTGCACCAGATTAAATAGCTTGGCAACAATAGTTGCCACACCGGAAAAATGACCGGGACGCGAATCACCCTCAAGTATGTCACTGATTCCATCAACCTCTACTCGTGTGGCATTGCCCTTTGGATACATTTCATCTGCGTGTGGCAAAAAGACCAGGTCAACACCCTCTTTTTTTAATAGCGCAAGATCCGCATCGACGGTGCGCGGATAGGCAGCCAGGTCCTCTGCCCTGTCAAACTGGGTCGGGTTGATAAATATCGACACCACCACACGGTCAGCGACCTCTTTTGCCTTGCGCACCAGCGATAAATGACCTTCATGCAAATTGCCGAGGGTTGGTACAAAGGCAGTACTCTCATCGTTGGCACGAAAACCCCGCATCACTACCCTTAATTCATCTTTATCGTTAGCTTGAATCATATTTTAGTAAAAGCATTGCTCATCTGCTGGGAAAGCACCTTCACGCACCGCATCAACATAAGCGGTGATCGCTTCTTGAATCGTGCGCCCATCAACCAGGAAATTAGCCGTGAACTTAGGCGCAAGTGAGGAAATGCCAATCATATCCTGAAGCACCAACACCTGCCCATCACATACACGACCTGCGCCTATCCCAATGGTAGGAATTTCCAGTTGGTCAGTGATTTTTTCTGCCAGGTCAACCGGCACACATTCAAGCACTACTGCGTCCGCGCCAGCATCCTGTAATGCCAAAGCATCAGAAAGCATTTGCTCTGCCACAGCCTGGTCACGGCCTTGCACACGATAACCGCCAAGTTTGTGTACCGTTTGCGGTGTCAAACCCAAATGTGCGCAAACCGGTACGCCATGACGTGTCATATACCTTACGGTGTGTCGCTGTGCTTCCCCGCCTTCCAGTTTAATCATTTGCGCTCGCCCCTCTTGCATCAGACGTGCAGCATTGCCAATTGCCTGGCTCGCATTGGTATAACTCATAAAGGGCAAATCTGCCATCACCAACGCACGCCTGCATTGCGGCGCAACAGATTTTGAGTGATAGATAATATCATCAACGCTAACAGGCACGGTAGAATCATGTCCCTGTATCACCATACCCAGCGAATCACCAACCAGCACAATATCCACACCCTGCTCATCAATGACACGCGCAAAACTGGCATCGTAGGCTGTTAGCGAAACAATTTTTTCGCCATCCTGTTTCATTTTACGGATGGTTTTTACGGTGACACGTTTCGTCATAAATCTGAATGTTTCTCGGTTAATTTGAGCGTATCTGCCCTATCTTGCGCAGAAAGCTTGTTGATACAGTCTTTTATGGTGGTTTTAGTGGTGGTTTTCAAGTCTTTACACCTATCACCCAACAAATCTGCGAGTGGCAATAACACAAAAGCACGTTTACAAATTTGTGGATGCGGCACACTAAGCCGCTTTGTATGAATGATTTGGTCGCCATAAAACAGCAAATCAAGATCAAGTGTACGTGCGCCCCAGCGCACCACGCCTTCGCGCACCCTATCATTTTCAGCTTCTATTTTTTGTAGCAGGTCGAGTAATTTACCGGGCTGCAAGGAGGTTTCAAAACCCGCGACTGCATTCAGGTAATCTGGCTGGTCTTGTGGGCCATGTGGTTTGCTTCGATAAACAGGTGAAATGGTTAAAGCGTGGATATCATCGCTTGCTTGCAATGCCTCAACAGCCTTTTTCAAATAAGCTTCGGAATCACCAAGATTACTCCCCAACCCAACATAGCAAACCTTGCGTTGATTCGCGTTATCATCGCCCACGCTAACCACTCTTGCGGCGCTTGTTTCTTCGTCTTCCCCGACTTTGTGGTGCCGCTTTTTGGCACATGGCACTTTTTTCTTCGGCATCGACCTCCTGGATCAACGTCCACCATTGGCAATCATCTTGCAATGGCTCGCCAGACTGGGCACGCAGGCACATAAAATCATAGGCTGCGCGAAACCGTTTATTATCCAGAAAACTCATGACGCGTCGCTGGTTTTTAAATTGGAAACGCCCCTGCATGATCCAGATTTCGCGGGTTACATTGCTAAAGCGCCTGGGTACTGAAATGGTTTTTACCTGTTCAGAAAAAGCATCACTGGCAGCCATTTGTACAGACTGTAAGGCAGGATTACCCAGCTCCCGATACATATCCGTACCTTCCTGCACACGCTTCCAGAGAAATACCGCAAACAGGAATGCCGGATTAACAGGCTTGCCTGCCCTGATCCGCTTGTCAGTGTTTGCCAAAGCAGCATACACCAAGCGCGCATAATTCCCCTCTGGCTCATCTTCCAGGAGACTTGCTTCCGCTTGGGGAAATAATAGTTTGAACAAATGATAATCACGCAATTTTTCGAGAACTTTGATAGCCTTGCCACTATGAAAAAGCTTTAACACTTCCTCAAATAATCGGGCGGGCGCAATATTTCCCAACAATGAGGATAGTTCACGGATCGGCGATTCTGTATTTGACTCAATAGACAAATCCAGTTTTGCAGAAAAACGGATCGCACGGATCATCCGTACCGGGTCTTCGCGGTAACGTGTAGCCGGATCGCCAATCATGCGTAACTGGCGTTTTTTCAGGTCTTTCATACCACCGGTAAAATCAATGACTTCTGCTGTTTTTAAATCGTAGAAGAGCGCGTTGATAGTAAAATCGCGACGAACCGCATCCTGCTCCATATTGCCATAGACATTATCATGGGTGATGCGCCCATCTTGCCCGACCTGGCCCTTGTCACTTTCATCATGCGGCGCACGGAAGGTGGCGACTTCAAAATACTCCCGTCCAAAATGAACATGCGCCAGGCGAAAACGACGGCCAATAATACGCGTTGAAGGTAAGACTTTTTTAACCTGCTCCGGGGTCGCGCTGGTGGCGATGTCAAAATCTTTAGGGTGTTTGCCAAGCAATAAATCACGTACACCGCCGCCCACCAGGTAAGCTTCATAGCCCGCATCGGTTAACGCATTCAGAATTGAACGCGCCCTTTTGTCAATTTCTCTTGGATTTATGCCATGCTCGGCAGCAGCTATTCGTAACGCTTGACTCATGCTGGGAAGGATAGTCCTGACAGATTTATAAAAGGCCGTAAGCTTAACATATTATACAATTTATTTTTGGCTGAAAACGATCAGTGGGTCTGCACCACTCACTCCATCCAAAGTACAACACATCACTAAACACTCAATGACTCTTCATCCAGAGGGCATTCAATGATCTTCATGGTATCAGCGCCATTCGGAAATTCCTGGGCAACCACCCAAACCTGGGTAATCACATCGCTAACATCTGGCAAGGCTTTCAACGTTGATTTGGTTCGCCACTGGTCGAAGAAGGCAAATGGCTCATCCAGGAAAATAAATTGTTTTTCATTGCCCGTGTTTTTGGCTAGCTCTGCGGACATAGCCATTCGTAGCGCCAACATAATCTGGCGCTGGGTTCCTGATGATATTTCATCAAAGTCCATATAACCTTCTTTTTCATCAGAGAAAACCTGCACATTTAAATCTTCATCAATCTTCACTTTATGATAGCGACCTTCGGTGAATTTGGGCAAGGTCTTGGCAGAGGCTTTTGCAATATTAGCGTTAAAGGTCTCAATGGAATCTTCTGCAGCACGCTTTAACATTTCCAGGGCTGTTCCCTGCACCTTGATATTGTGTTCACAGACGTTGACAACTTTGTTAAGCCTAAGCAACTGGGTACGCAATTCTCCGGCGGCATCCGAACGTTCTTTTTCGATATCAATATCTGCCTGCAAAACCTCACGGTGGCTTTCTATATCAACATTCTGCTTTTTCAAAACATCATCAACACGTCCCACTGCAGCCAGTATTTCTTCACTATCAGCCTGGTAATTATCCGTCGCTTCTACCAATTGCCCAATGTTGCTAAATTGCTCACGGGGCGGCAAGATCAGTAACGTTTGCGCTCTATTGCTACGTTCCTGGGCCAGTTGTACAACCCGTTCTGGCAATAGGGTTTCCACTTCGGTAGTAACATGACGGTAGCCGCTATTTAGCTGTTTACCAAACTCATTTGCAGCCATATTCAAATGATGCATTTTTTTCGATGTTTTTGTCTTGATAAGCAGGCTCAAAATAAAACCAAGCGTCGCCAAAATAGCGGTCGGTAATAGCCAGTTATTTGCCCATTGGCTAAAGCTCGACATTAAATCCGCAAAATCACTACTGATTAGGCTCATCAGTGTTTCTGGTGAGTACCTTAATACCGCCCAGATTGCCCAGGAGAAAATCATGAGTGGCAGTAAAACCCAGGATAAAAACCCGAAAAAGCCATGTAGCCTTTGTGCTGTTTTAAAAGGTTTGACATTTTCTGCATAAAGGCCAGCACCTTCGTTCAACTCTGTTAGCAAACGGACTTTATCACGCTGCTCTGATTCCAGGGTTTCGGCACCATCTATTAATTCCGGTAGCCAGGTTTCATCCAGGTTAATTTCGGCTATTTGTGCTTCGAGTTCAGCACACTGAGGCTTTACTTCCTGAAGTGTGTTTTCAGATTCATGGGTCGCAGCAACAACCTCATCTCTGATCCGCGCATAATCACCAATACCCGCCATTTGCTTAATAGTATGGCTATTGGGGTCAGGCGCGGTTAACTCACGCTGCACCAGATAAAATGAATTGGAAAAGGCAGAATAATCAAAGCCGATGATTGCATCAAGTGCCTCTGAGACATCTTTTTCACCACTAAAGACCATCTCTGTATCACCAGAATTTTTATTCTTTACTACTTTTTTTAAGGTGACTAATTTTGGGTTATTCTCAATAGGATTATTAGTTTCAATGTGCCGTGTAAGAATATAGTCTTGATCATCATTGCCTACAAATGACAGGCTAACTTCTGCCTTCTCCTGTCCCCACAGAATCAGTTTAGCGATATTTTCCTGATCTAAAACAAAGGTTCGCCCAAATAAAGCAAAACAAATGGCTTCACCAATACTGGTTTTTCCAGACTCATTGGCACCACTGACGGCAATAACGCCCTGCTCGGGAATATCATTAATCGACAAATCTTTATATTTACGGAAATTAACCGCACGAAGGGATTTAATCAGCATTGGATGCCTCCCCTGATATTCTTTCGCCCTGGGTGTGAATATCTGTTTTCACATTATCTGCGCCCTGTTTCGCTGATTCTAACGCATGTAAGATTTCGCTGTTACCCGTATCGGCGTTAACGTCACCGGCTTCAGGATTGTCGATCGTTTTATCAACATTATCAGCGTCGCTGTCTTCAGCAATTCGCTTGCTAAGATTTTCCAGAGTGAGGGATCTATCCAGTTTTGAAAGCACCAGCTTGATGGCATCCTGATAAACCGTCAGATCAAATTCTTTTTGATCAGCCTGCTTTTCAATATCATCTTTGCAAAACAAGGCAAAATGCTTTGCTGCGCCCTTTAGCTCATTTACTTTCAACCATCGAAGTTCCAGCTCTGATGCCATCCTTTGCTCCAGTTATCATGAATATTTTAGGTGGTTTTTAATTAGTCTTATTTATATACTTTAAAGTTCATCCTGAAGTTTACATGCTGC
>CAZPEE010000066.1:2674-9953 GCA_964585525.1 uncultured Cocleimonas sp. | reverse complement strand
AATTCAAGTGATGACCAATGAGCACATACAAAAAAACCTTGCCAGTTGGCAAGGTTTTTTTGTATTCAGATGTGTATCAAGCAGCCTTGCTAAAGACCACCTCATCACCCTGTCGTTTTGCGGTAATACCCGTGCGTTCAAACAGGTGTTCTTCGCCATCATCCAGTACCTGTACCAGTTCGGGGCCACAATGTACCTTAAAACCACGTATAACGCCGCAGTGAACAATGCCCATTTTATCATAGGCGCCTTCTTTCAATGTTAATGAATCAGACATGTTTACCTCCTATGTAAAAATTATTGACGGACTTATCATTATAAACTTGCTTTGCGGAATGTAAAAAACACCCATTAGCAATAGGATTTTTTCAAGCGAAAAAACGCTACAGGCATAGGATAAAGATGAATAAACCAGATTTCAGAAGCCTGTTTATTTTGTCAAACTGGCAAATAATACAGGAAGCTGTTCAGGCAAGCGATCGACATGGTCAATCACCGTATAGTTATTCTCACCGAAAATACGTTTAACATAGCTGTCAGCATTGGGGTCGAGCGTTAAGCAATACGTTAATACGCCGGTAGAATACAGTTCTTCAACGGCTTTTTTGGTATCGTGGCGCAAATGTTGTGGATCGCGTTCATCAATGTCGGCTGGCTCGCCATCGGTGACCAGCAAAATGAGTTTGCGTTTTTCCGGCTGCTTGTGTAAATGATGGCCTGCGTGGCGCAAGGCAGCGCCCATGCGTGTCGATAAGCCGCCCTGCATACCGGCCAAACGCGACTTTGCATCATCATCAAAATGCTGGTTAAAGTCTTTGTAACGATAATATTGCACATCGTGACGACCATCTGAGGCAAAACCATGCAGGGCAAATGGATCACCGATACCTTCAATGGCGGTAGCGACCAGTGTTGCCGCTTCACGCGTCAGTTCCAGTACCGTTTTTTCTGAACCCGCCATTTTTTCATTGGTCGATTCAGATAAATCCAGCAGGACAACCACGGCTAAATCACGTGTTTTTAGTACATTACGCATGGTGATACGTGGGTTGGGTTGCTCTCCCATTCGAATTGATATCATTGCATCGACTGCGGCATTAATATCAATCTCATCACCATCTTCCATGCCGCGTTGGCGTTGCACGCCCTCGGGGGTTAGCAGGTCGATTATCTGACGGATACGATGCGCGATAGGTTTGTGCTCTATTAAAATATCGTCAATTAATTCGGGGTCTGCTTTGGGTTGGCGGCGCTCAAACACGGTAGCCCAATCGGGACGATGCAACTGAATTTGATAATCCCACTCTTGATAATGAAAGGGGTCTGAAATAGGTTCTTTTCCCCAGGCTTCATTAAAACTTGCCGCATCATCGGTTAAATCATCTTCATAAAAACGCATGATATCCTTACAAACCCAGACTTCCTGTGCATCGTCGCCAGCTAACTCGCAGTCTACTTCGTGTGCCATCATTAATGGACTTACATCACGGCGTACTTGTTTTTGGCTGGCAGACACATATTCAAAACCTGCTTCACCATGGAACTCGGCAAAATGCCAGACAATGCGATTATCATCACGGTAGGGAATACGATGGCGTTCTAAAATGCGTAAACTCGGTACGGCTTTTCGACCGGTAAAAATATTAAATAACTCCACACCCATCATCCAGGAGAAATTATTGTCATCTTGTTTCTCTTCAATTTCAGCATGGAATTTTTGGGCAAACTGGTTGAGCTGTTCATCATCAGATGTGACACTGCTATCCAGCAGCATCAACGCCATGTGTTCCAATACCGCGACTGTTTCATGTTCGATAGGTTCTTCATAAGTTAGCGTCATCAGCGTTTTCCACAGCTTTTTTAAGCCAGGAAAAGCATTGACTGCTTTGTATTCGACACGGGCATCTTCTACAAGACCGATGAAAAACATTTGCGCGGGGCTTAGCTCTTCACCCGAAATAGCGCTATCGGAATAACATAAATGGGCTGCCATATGCGCGGCGGTTGCCCGGTATAACTCCAATCCTGCGACGAGCACTTCATCATTAACTTTAATGTCATCGACGGCATCCGGCATAAACAGGATATTGCCTTCAACATAGGGGCGAAAGTCTGCAAAATCAGCACCGGTAGGGCGCAAGAAAAAATCACGCCCCCAAAGCGCCCGCAGATAAAAATTCAGTTTTCGTTGTACTTTTACAAACAAAACCCCACGGCGCTCTTTTTCTAGCATGGCGCGGCTGTCTTGTGATTCTAAATTAAAGTATGAGGTCAGATTATTAAAATCACGACGATAGGCTTGAGCACCAAAGTTAGCCCAGCGGCGTAGGCCACTTAAGGTTAATTTTGATAGCAATTCATCAATATGGTTGAGCATGGGACGTAAACCACGCGATGCAGTCGATGCTAATTGATGAATCAGGGTAAGATAGCCCCTGACTAGCGAAGCATCTCCTAAACGGCGCGATGCTGCTGGTAAGCTCGATAACAACAAAGAAATGACTTCGCCGGAGGTCATTGAAGATAACTTCATGGCGGCATTAACCACATCAGGAATAATATCTTCGCCACACTCTTTGGCAACCATTGGAATTTCTTCCAGATAGGTAACCACCAAATCATTGCCACGACCCAGATTACACAGTGCTTTTGCACCATCCATGTAATCCCCCAGGCCTGCGGGTGACATAATGCGGGTCGCTTCGTGAAAGGTGCTCTCTAGCACATCTTTCACTTCTGGAGCAGTTTCCTCCAAAAATTCTGCGTAATCTTCTAGCTGAATAGACATTGTTGTTTTCCGTTAATTATTAATCTACACATTGTGCAACGGCTATGTGCGAACAAACGCTTTGTACGAACAAACTATGTGCAAACGAAAAGGCGTGAAACGAATAACAGTATTAACCAAAAAAGGTCTGCACGGCGGCATTCAAAGTATCACGCATGTCAGGATCATCCGTTAATGGTGTAACCATGGTCATGCTACAAGCAACCTCTGCATCGACACCACTACCAATGAGCTGTGCTGCGTAGACTAATAAACGGGTTGAAATACCTTCATCCAGGCCATGACCTTTAAGGTTACGGGCGCGATGCGCAATTTGTACTAATTTGCCTGCTGTTTCTTGATCAATCCCTGCTTCTTTGGAAACAATTGATACCTCTAACGCTTCTTCGGGGTAATCAAAATCCATGCCACCAAAACGCTGTTTGGTTGATTGCTTAAGGTCTTTCATTAAACTCTGGTAGCCAGGATTGTAGGAAATTACCAGCTGGAAATCAGGATGTGCTTCAACTTGCTCACCTTTTTTATCCAGCGGCAATACACGACGGTGATCGGTTAAGGGATGGATCACAACCGTGGTATCCTGGCGTGCTTCGACAATTTCATCCAGGTAACAGATTGCACCAATACGGGCGGCCGTCGTTAGTGGGCCGTCTTGCCATTTTGTGCCGTCTTTATCAAGCAAAAAACGTCCCACTAAATCGGATGCTGTCATGTCTTCATTACAAGCTACGGTGATGAGCGGCTTTTTTAATTTCCACGCCATGTACTCGACAAAACGTGATTTACCACAACCTGTTGGTCCTTTAAGCATCATTGGCATACGCACGCCATAAGCTGCTTCGTAAAGAGAAATCTCTTGATTGGTCTCTTCGTAATAAGGCTCTTTGTTAATAATATATTGGTTTGGATCTACTTTTATATCAGACATAATATTCTTCCATATTTATCACATGAATTAGATAGGCTTGATAAGTGTTTTATTTGTTAACATCCAACATGTTGAAACTAAAACAATTATGAAGCGTATCGCTATTGATTTGTGTTGTGAGTTGTTAGGTTTAAACAATCAAACGATAAGTCGCATTATTCATCTTCATCACAGGTTTCATCTTCGCCAGACCAGCCTGCTGCTTTGGCCTTTTCAAATGCATCACCATGAATCTGTTGATGACGTTTAGCCAAATCTTCAGGTAAGTGACTCACCAGGCAACCGTATTTATCCCATTCGTTATTGACCTTTTGTAACAAGGCATCAATTCTTCCCAGATCCCAGCCTTCACACGTTTCATCATCCGCTATTAATGAAAACACTTTTGCATCACGAATAATTTTCCCGATGGACGTCATCCCACCATTAATTTCGTTATTAAGACCGATGTATTGATTTGGTTTTGGCATAATTATTCACAGCATTAAAAATAAAAAAACCCTGACTACTACCAACGACGTCAGCAAAAGCCAGGGTTTATGGCTTTTGCCTATCTAGACAGTTTTACCACGATGTACAACCATGGCAGTTCCTGCACATTGTGCAAAGTTATCAAGGCCTAACAAACGAATGTGATTTTCTGGATGCGCTGCTTTACACGCTTCAATTTCTTTTAAAACCACATCAACATCAGTCTCGCCAAATAAAGGCAATTTCCACATGTACCAGTAGTTACTGATCGCATTCTCTGGCTCTGTGTGTTCAATAACAGGGTTCCAGCCTTTATCTAAAATGTACTGAATTTGGGTACGGGTTTGTTCTTCTGTCAGATCGGGTATGTATGAAAAGGTTTCAAACTTACGGCTATCTGCGTTTCCTATGCTTGATGCATAATCTTGCACGTCACTCATAGTATTTCTCCAATATAATTAATAATTAAATGATAAAAAGTTATTAGTCTATTTGCCGCCTCTAGCCTTGGAAAACCAAGACTAGAGATAATATGGCACTAACTAATTACTTATGAGCAACGTCCAGCTTATCCACTGTATCGAACTCAAACTTGATTTCTTTCCAAGTTTCCATCGCGATCTTAAGCTCAGGGCTATGCTTCGCAGCATTCATAAGGATATCCTTACCTTCTTTCTCAAGCTCACGACCCGAGTTACGTGCTTCAACACATGCTTCAACTGCAACACGGTTAGCCGCAGCACCCGCTGCATTACCCCAAGGATGTCCAAGAGTACCACCACCGAACTGAAGACAAGAGTCATCACCGAAGATGCTTACAAGCGCAGGCATATGCCATACGTGGATACCACCCGATGCTACCGGGATAACACCAGGCATTGAGCCCCAATCCTGGTCGAAGAAGATACCGCGTGAACGATCTTCTTTGATGTATGAATCACGCATAATGTCGATCCAACCAAGGGTCGCATCACGGTCACCTTCCAGCTTACCAACAACCGTTCCAGAGTGAAGATGATCACCACCAGATAGACGAAGGATTTTAGTGAGTACACGGAAGTGGATACCGTGGTGCGGATTACGATCCAGTACCGCATGCATGGCACGGTGAATGTGTAACAACATGCCGTTGTCTTGACACCATTGTGCTAGCTGGGTGTTTGCAGACCAACCACCTGTGATGTAGTCATGCATGATAATTGGAGCACCGATCTCTTTGGCGTATTCAGCACGTTTCATCATTTCATCTGATGTAGCTGCTGTTACGTTTAAGTAGTGGCCTTTACGCTCACCCGTTTCCGCTTCTGCTTTATGGATAGCTTCCATAACGAAGTCAAAACGTGCTCTCCAGCGCATGAATGGCTGAGAGTTTACGTTCTCATCATCCTTTGTGAAGTCAAGACCGCCACGTAGACCTTCATAACAAGCACGACCATAGTTCTTTGCAGATAGGCCAAGCTTTGGCTTGATCGTACAACCAAGAAGTGGACGCCCGTATTTGTTTAAGATATCACGCTCTTGCTGGATACCCTGAGGTGGACCATTACACGTCATAACATAAGCGATTGGGAAACGAATATCTTCAAGGCGAAGCGCACGCAGTGCCTTAAATCCGAATACGTTACCTACCAGTGAGGTCATTACGTTGACTACAGAACCTTCTTCAAAAAGGTCAATGGGGTATGCGATAAAAGCAAAGAAACAGGTATCATCACCCGGTACGTCTTCGATTGCGTATGCACGGCCTTTGTAGTAATCAAGGTCAGTCAGTAAGTCAGTCCAAACTGTCGTCCATGTGCCTGTTGAAGATTCAGCGGCAACCGCTGCTGCAACTTCCTCACGTGGCACACCATCTTGTGGGGTTACTTTAAAACAAGCCAGAATATCCGTGTCTTTTGGGGTGTATTCTGGCATCCAATAAGTTTCGCGGTATTCTTTAACGCCCGCATCATATTGCTTAGCCATAGGTTCTATCCTTTAATTTAAATAGGGTAAAAAATGTTTTTTTCAAAACTCGCTAAAAATTGGAAATCCAACTCTAGTGGAGCGCTAGCTTGCAATAAATCGAATATAAGTAACACTAAAATAAACAATGTTGATTAGTAAGAAACTTTTAGTCTTGGTATAAGTGATTGATTTTTATTGATTAGTGCTAAAATACGCAAGTAAGGTTGATTGCAATAGTGATTTAAAAGCGTTAACAAGGCCTTTTTAGCTTCTGGAAAACACCATGCATCGCATCACCCTCAGGCAAATTCACATTTTTGAAACTGTGGCTCGTTACCAAAGCCACACCAAGGCAGCGTCTGTTATTCACATGACCCAGCCTGCCGTTTCCATGCAAATGAAACAACTGGAAGAAAGCCTCGGTATTAAACTCATAGAGCGGCACGGAAAGTCCATCACCTTAACACGTGAAGCTGAGGCACTCAGGGAATATACCGGCAATATCATGCAGTCATACCGCGCCCTGGAAAGCTATGTAGATGACCTGAAAGGACATGAACAGGGCAATCTGGTTATTTCAGCAACCACCACGGCAAACCACTTTATTTCCCGGATTTTATCCAAATTTTCAAGGCTACACCCCAATGTGAATTTGAGTCTGGATGTAACCAACAGAAAAACCATACTGGCACAACTGGAACATAATGAACCGGATCAGGTGATTATGGGAGAACCACCAGAAGGACTGGATTTAGACTCAGAAACTTTTATGAATAACCCGCTTGTTATCATTGCGCATCCAGATCATCCACTACGAGATCGTAAACACATTTCCTTAAAAGAAGTCTTTAAAGAAAAATTTGTTATCCGGGAAGCTGGCTCAGGAACACGGATCGCCATTGAGCGCCACTTAAAAAAATATGATGTAAAATGTGAAAGCGGCCTGGAGATGACCAGCAACGAAGCACTAAAACAAGCCGTTGCAGCAGGATTTGGTCTGGGTGTTGTTTCCCGGCATACGATTGGACTAGAGCTAAAAAGCGACTTCCTGTGCGTGCTGGATGTTGAATCTTTTCCGATTTTACGTCATTGGCATCTTGTTACCCGCAAAGGTAAACCCGTTTCGCTGATTGCAGCAGCTTTTC
>CAZPEE010000066.1:0-2574 GCA_964585525.1 uncultured Cocleimonas sp. | reverse complement strand
TGGCATCTTGTTACCCGCAAAGGTAAACCCGTTTCGCTGATTGCAGCAGCTTTTCGCAAATTTTTACTGGAAGAATGCAAGCAACTTTCGTAGAAATCTCATTTCACATAACTCGACTTCTCACGAATTATCCGGCTCGGAAGAACGAAATGGTGCAACTTTATGGCCGCGCTTCAAATGCCTGGAATGTACGTTTCTTTCATAGAGCTGCTGACAGAATTTATGGAATTCAATTTGCGCTCTCTTCATGGTCTCCGGTGCCCGTTCATCATAATAAATAAACTCGTAACCAACCGCATCATCAAGGCTCTCTCTTTGCTGTGGTTTGAACTTTCGCCATACAAATTCAATGTGTGTGCGGCGATGTGCATAAACGAAATTGACCTCTTTTTCATCAATAATGGCCTGGTATTGCATGCTTCTGATCGGCACAAAAAGACACGAACGACCAGACTGATGAAAAAGGGTACGCATCAGGTTATAGGTGTTGGCAGGCAAGGTGCGCTGCTCAATGCCCATGATTTCACCCGTGATAAAAGATTCCATACACGCCAGTACCTATTTAACCCGGCTTAATTCTTTTTCAACCAGCTAATCGCGCCTTTCTCTTTTAACCAGACAAGGCGCATGGTTTGCCGGTATAACCAGGCTTCTTCCTTACCGCCTACAGCCACACCAAATTGCCCAGCTTCTGGTTGAGCAATGCTGGAAGAAACCATGAAACGCTTGATATGCGGGTTCCGTGCTTGTATTTCATGCCAATAGCCTTTCGCTTCAGACTGATTTCCTCTTTGCAACAAATACAATACCCGACCCATCTGTATATCCATCAGTATGTCGTTGGGGAATTTATCGAGCAGTTTTTTAATTTTTTCATAATTCCGCTCAACAAGATACTGGTTGATTAACATGCTTCTAACACCATGATTATCATTAGGGTTGGCTTCTAGCAGAATCTCATACAATCTAAGGCTTTCTGCAACTTCACCAGAAAAATGCAGTGTTTCAGAAAAGTTAAAAAGCGATCTTATTAGCGGACGGTTTTCTCCTAGCAACCAGCTAAAGCTTCCCGAAACGGGAAAATTCTCATAGATTTGTGTTGCGCGTAATCCCAGCGGCATGAGTATATTTTCAAGTATCCAGTCATTAGGCTGATAATCTTTTACTGCCAGGGTCAAATCATCCAGTATCGTAAGACTATCAAAGCATTCTGGGTGCTTTTGCAAAAATTCCAGCCATTCAGTGTTATCCCACGGGGAGTATTCAGAAGGCAGAACATTAACACCAAAGACATCAACACCCCGAAATACTTTTTGCCATCGTTTTTCTACTTTTTGCAAATTTACAGGAGGCTCATAGGTATATTCTTTTTGTTCCATGGCTCTGTCTTCATCAAACGGTGGAATTTCGTTAATGTGATAAGCAGGCAATGGGCGATTCTCTACCGTTTCCAGCCAATCAACCAGCACACTCAAATTTGTATCGCTGCCCGCATATTGCTCCGCATAAGTTTTATTGGGATCACTGGCAATGCTTTCGAGGTGATGCGTAAGCTCATCTTCTTCGTAAGTGCCATTTTTATGCATCCGCCTTAATATAAATTTTGCTCTTTCCTGCGCTTTTTGAAAATCCCCCTCTCCCATCAACAAAGAAACTTCGAGAAGATCAACACCTGAGTTACGGTGATCAAGATGTCGAGCTGTATGGAAAGCATCCCAGGCCGCTTCACTATCACCCGCATCCATATAAATGGTTGCCATACGTTGCCAGGCCTCTGAACGGAGAGGCTTTGAACCCGTATTTTTGATTTTATCCAGGAAGTTAATTTTTTCACTTTTCATCCCTAGCTCATCATAAATATTACAAAGCAGGTTGACGGAAAAATAAATCTCGTCTTTGGCTTTATCTAAATTTTGCTCAAATACTGGTTCCAGTTTTTTTCTTGCACTTTCATAATCACCACAATCGTAATCTTCCACAGCTCCTGCAACCAACACAGACAGCGGTATTGCACGCTGGCTATAAGCCTCCCGTATTTCTTCCTCTGTAAGAGCAGGAAACAACATTGACCAAATGGTTGTCGAATCAATCGGCACAGGCATTTGGTCATCAGGAAGGCAGCATTGTTTATATTTTAGTCCTGAACCGCACCAGCATTTATCATTACGGCGTAGTTCGGGTAGTGGTACAGGTCGATATTTATTGGACGAAAGCGGCATGTGATTCCAGATTATACGCATAAGATTCTTTAACAATCTATGCATATCAGAGGACTTACTATCTCTAAAGATCATACCAAGCTGATCCCCAAGCTTATCTTTGACAATCAGGTAACTTTCATCAAAATCCTGAGTCTGATGGTATATCGCAACAATATCTCCAACAAAGTCCATGACGCGTTCAACCTGCTGTTCTATATCTAAAGGTATATGTTGCATCGTCTTGCCTTTTTATTAAATAAAATGAATAAAGATGAACTTATCATAGCGGAAAATCGCGTTACTGAGGATAACAATGGCGGCTGAAATATCATTTTTTCCAGTTATTTTTAAATGGACAATTTAAATATTTGCT
>CAZPEE010000065.1:3043-10132 GCA_964585525.1 uncultured Cocleimonas sp. | reverse complement strand
TGGACAATATATTACTTTGCTGGTGTCTTACTCTTTTTCTTCAATCCAGTGCATCTGGATTGATTCAAGGATTTTCTCATTTGATTTTTCAGGATCGTCATCAAAGTTTTCCAGCTTACAAACCCACTCATGCAGATCAGTAAAACGTACATACTGTGGGTCCACATCAGGATGTGCTTCATCCAGTTCAATCGCAATATCCAGCGTATCCGTCCATTTGTATTTCATACTTTTCCCCTTACGTTAACTCTCTATTCGTCGTTTCTGAGTGATGTGATTTTGTTCGTATGCAAGGCGCTTGAGAAGCCGTAGCGGAGTGTACGTTAAAGTACATGAGCAACGGAAGTCGCAAAGCAACGCAGCAGACGGGCAAAAGCGCATTGCTCAGGAATGGCTAATGGTTTTCTGATACCATGTTTATGGTATATTTTGGTATCTCAATCACCAAATCTTCATCTGCCACCTTCGCCTGGCAGCTCAAACGTGAGTCCGGGTCTACACCCCAGGCTTTATCCAGATAGTCTTCTTCCAGGTCACTGGCTTCTTCAAGCGAATCAAAACCTTCGCGCACATAGACATGGCAGGTTGTGCAGGCGCACGATTTTTCACAGGCGTGCTCAATTTCTACATTGTGTTCCAATGCTGCATCACAAATCGAGATGCCAGGCTCAACCTCAAATGCGGCACCTTCTGGGCAAAGTTCTTCATGTGGGAGGATAATTACTTGGGGCATTAGGTATTCTCTTTACTATTAATTACTTATCAGGATTACTTCACAGCCACTATTGACTAAACTCATCAATCTTGTGGCCAGCCATTGCTGTTTTTACATTGTCGTCCATACGGCGCGCCACGTAAAATTCAGCGACTTTTTCCGTGTTTTTAATCGCAGCTTTCACTTCATCCGCGTTGTCGCTATTGTCTTTAATTGTCTGTAAGTGCTCACGGGCTTCTAGCAAGCGCTTAATTTCTTCCTGATTCAACAGGGTATCTGCATCTGCAGCCATGGCGGAATCCAGTGCTTCCAGGGTGCGTTCTGCCTCGACTTTTTGTTCGCGCAACTTACGCGCTTCCATATCGGCCTGGGCATGATTCATTGAATCACGAATCATGCCTTCGATTTCGCTATCTGTCAGTCCATATGATGGCTTCACTTCAACACCTGCTTTTGCGCCGGTCGTTTGTTCTTCGGCTTCAACCGTGAGTAGCCCGTCTGCATCTACTTTAAAGGTGACTTTGATACGCGCCGCACCTGCCACCATCGGCGGAATACCTTTCAAGGCAAACTTCGCGAGCGAGCGGTTTTCTTCCACGGTTTCACGTTCGCCCTGTAATACATGCACGGTCATTGCTGTTTGGTCGTCTTTAAACGTGGTGAATTCCTGGGCACGGGTGATCGGAATCGTGGTGTTCCTGGCGATAATTTTTTCCACCAGCCCACCATAGGTTTCCAGCCCGAGAGAAAGTGGAATCACATCCAGTAGCAGCATTTGTGCATCCGGTTTATTACCTGCCAACACATCCGCCTGCAATGCTGCACCAATGGCAACCACTTTATCCGGATCAATATCAACACGCGGTTGTTGATTAAAAAAAGCGCCCACTTTTTCACGTATCACTGGCATGCGGGTGGAACCACCCACCATCACGACATCATGCACTTGTTCTTTACTGATAGTCGCATCACGCAAGGTGCGGCGACAGGCAAGCAAGGTTTTTTTCACCAACGGTTCAACCATCCGCTCAAACCCGGCCCTGTTGAGTGTACCCTGCCAATCACCTAAACTGACAGCCACCTGGTCATTTTCGGTCAAGGCTTCTTTTGCACGCCTCGCCTCGACCATTGCATGATGGTGTAAACCGGTTTGTGACTGCTCCAGCAGCCATGACGCTATGGCATGGTCAAAATCATCGCCGCCGAGTGCCGAGTCGCCACCGGTTGCCATAACTTCAAAGACACCTTTATTGAGTTTTAAGATGGAAATATCAAACGTACCACCCCCCAGGTCATAGACGGCAATCACACGCTCTTGTTGTTCGGATTCGTTTCCCTGCTGATCCAGTCCATAGGCGACGGCTGCAGCTGTGGGTTCATTTAACAGGCGGAAAACATTCAAATCAGCCAGTCGCGCAGCATCTTTAGTCGCCTGGCGCTGGGCATCATCAAAATAGGCGGGTACGGTAATCACGACACCTTTAAGTTCCCCACCCAGGGCATCTTCGGCGCGCTGTTTTAAGGTTTTTAAAATCTCGGCAGACACTTCAATGGCGCTTACGTTACCTGCCACTGTTTTTATCTGTGGTACGGCTGAATCCGTATCAGCAAACTCATAGGGCAGAGAACCACCCAGTGTTTTGATATCTTCAACGCCACGTCCCAGCAAACGTTTTGCCGATGAAATAGTATTGTGGGCATCGTCTAACTGGGCTTTTTTAGCCTCAGTGCCAACAATGATTTGCCCATTTTCAAGATAACGTACAACAGAGGGCAGTAAGGCATTGCCCTGCCCGTCTTCAAGCGTTTCTGCCTTGCCACTTCTTACCGTTGCAACCAATGAATTGGTTGTACCCAGGTCAATGCCTGCGGCGAGCCGATGCTCATGTGGCGCGGTAGACATGCCGGGTTCTGATATTTGTAAAAGTGCCATTGCTTAATCGTTAAGGTTAAAAAAGTTCATCTTCCAGTTTTTCGGTGAGTTGCCTGGATTCCTGGCATAAGCGCTCAAAAAACTTCATTTTTAAAACAGCTTCTTTGGCATCATCCAATTCCCCGGCTTCCAGTTTCTCCACAAAATGATCTTTCAAAGCGTCTGCTTCCCCACTGATTTCCTGCGCTATGTCATCAATTCTTGCGAGTGGGTCTTCTGCATTGACCACGCCTTCAAGCGCCTCGCGGATTTCCATTTGATGCATCAGAAAGGCACCATCATGGGTGGTGTCTACTTCATCATTAAAATCAACACCTTTTCGTTCAAGGAGGTAACGTGCGCGCAAGCGTGAAGAAAGCAGTGTTTCATGTGCTTCATTGATAAAACCTGTTGCTTGTAGCGCCAGGCGGCGCTCTTCATCACCGCTATTGATAAAACGGTCAGGGTGGTATTGCGCCTGCAACTGACGGAAACTTTTTTCCAGCGCCGAGAAATCAATATCAAATTTCTCGGGCAGGCCGAACAACGCAAAATAACTCTGGTTAAAGTCGAGCATAGGTAAATTGGCTATGTTAATGTGGCAACAGCTTAAACGGTAAAGCTTTCGCCACAGCCACAAGCACCCGACTCATTGGGGTTATTGAATTTAAATCCTTCGCTTAACCCCTCTTTGGCAAAATCCATTTCGGTGCCATCAAGGTAAACAAGGCTTTTCGGGTCGACGATAATCTTGATACCATGATCTTCAAAAACCGTGTCCGTCTCATCAATGTCATCGGCAAATTCCATTACATACGCCATACCCGAACATCCATGTGTCTTTACGCCAAGGCGTAAACCTACACCTTTACCACGACTTTCAAGAAATGAACGAACACGTTCCGCTGCAACGTCTGTTAATGTAATCGCCATTATTACCGTACCTCTTGCTCTATACTGCTTTTACCTGTAAAGCTTACTGCTTAGACTGGTAATCCGCAATAGCCGCTTTAATCGCATCTTCTGCCAATACCGAACAGTGTACCTTTACCGGTGGCAATTCTAGCTCTTCTGCAATATCGGTATTTTTAATCGCCTGAACTTCATCCAGTGATTTTCCTTTTACCCATTCGGTCAGCAGGCTTGATGAGGCAATCGCAGAACCACAGCCATACGTTTTAAACTTGGCATCTTCAATAACGCCATCGTCGTCAACCTTGATTTGCAGTTTCATGACATCACCACACGCTGGTGCGCCTACCATGCCTGTGCCAACTTCCTTGGCATCTTTATCCATTGCGCCCACGTTACGTGGGTTTTCGTAGTGATCTATTACTTTTTCACTGTAAGCCATAATATGTAACTCCTGTTAAATACTGTTAAATTTAGTGTGCGGCCCATTCCACTGTTTCCAGGTCAATGCCTTCTTTATACATATCCCATAATGGGGATAGTTCACGTAATTTTTCAACTGCCGAACGTGTTTGTTCAATCGCGTAATCGACTTCTTCCATGGTGGTAAAACGACCAATGGTGAAACGTAGCGAGCTATGTGCCAGTTCATCATTACGACCTAGTGCACGTAACACGTAACTGGGTTCCAGCGAAGCACTGGTACAGGCAGAACCGGATGATACGGCGATACCTTTGAGTGACATCATCAGGCTTTCACCTTCAACAAAGTTAAAACTGATGTTGAGGTTGCCTGCAATACGCTTCTCAAGGTCGCCATTCACGTAGACTTCTTCCATGTCTTTGAAGCCATCATAAAGGTGGTTGCGCATCATCAACAGGCGGTCATTTTCGGTTGCCATTTCATGTTTGGCAATTTCAAAGGCCTCACCCATGCCCACAATCTGGTGGGTTGCCAGTGTGCCAGAGCGCATGCCGCGTTCATGCCCACCACCATGCATTTGTGCCTCAATACGGGTACGTGGCCTGCGGCGCACATACAAGGCACCGATACCTTTTGGCCCATAAATTTTATGTGCCGAGAAACTCATCAAATCGACTTTTAGGTTTTGCATATCAATGGGGACTTTACCGGCACTTTGTGCGGCATCCACGTGGAAAGTGATTTTCTTTTCACGGCAAATCTCGCCGATCGCGGCAATATCCTGTATCACACCAATTTCATTATTTACGTGCATGATGGAAACCAGTGTCGTGTCATCACGCAATGCTGCTTTAAATACATCAATGTCCAGCAAACCATCATCTTTCGGGTCAAGGTAAGTGACCTCGTAACCTTCACGTTCAAGCTGGCGACAACTATCCAGCACGGCCTTATGCTCGGTTTTCATGGTGACAATGTGCTTACCCTTGCGTACATTAAAGTGCGCTGCACCTTTGATAGCGAGGTTATCTGATTCGGTTGCGCCACTGGTCCAGACAATTTCGCGCGGATCGGCATTAATCAGATCCGCCACCTGGGAACGTGCTTTTTTAACGGCATCATCAGCCGCCCAGCCAAAACTGTGGCTACTGGAAGCCGGATTACCAAAAATGCCATCCGGTGTTAAATATTGACACATTTTATCAGCAACACGCGGATCAACCGGTGTGGTCGCTGAATAATCCATGTAGATTGGGGTTTTTACGTTACTCATAATGTATTTCCTTATGCCTTATCAGATGAAACTAGCGGGCATCTGGTAAGTTGATTAAATTCTCGTTACTCGCAGTCGCATTTTTTGTATTCAGTGTATTGTTCAAGTCCTGGCGTGTTGCCACTGCCAGCACATCTTTTCTAGACATCATTTCCTGCAAGGATATGCCTCCCAGAAAATCCTGAATACGGTTGCTTAAATCCATCCACAAATTATGGGTTAAGCAACGTTTATTGGTTTCATGGCAACCACCAGCAGCATTACCACAGTTAGTCACATCAAGGTTTTCGTCAACCGCCATAATAATGCTTGCAATGGCAATATCTTTGGGGTCACGGCTTAAACTATAACCACCACCCGGCCCACGCATACTATCCACCAGGCCTTGTTTACGCAGTTTTGAAAAAAGCTGCTCCAGATAAGAAAGCGAGATACTCTGGCGCTCGGAAATCTCGGCCAAAGAGACCGGGCCTTTTTCATTATGCAATGATAAATCCAGCATGGCGGTTACGGCGTAACGACCTTTTGTAGTCAGTTTCATGGGGCACTCTTGGTTTAGTTCGCTCTTGGTTTACAAATGGGGTTAACCTGTGATTCGAGCAGGATACTAGAATACCTGATTAAGACAGTCAAGTATTACCACGAACTGTGTTCTTATTAACCTCTGCGATATAAAAATCAGGCAGTGCTGGTTATCCCTGTCTTATCCCGAAAAGCTTATCCATAGCTATTAGCCTGGATGTTTCAGAGGGAATAACAATCTCCTTAAAACAGGAAGAAATTGTGCCAATTAGTGAAACACTCAAAAATTCCATAAACTGGATCCAATGGATAAGTGAGTATACGGTCAGGCTTTCCTGCCCACTAGCTTTCAATCAATAGTTACCAACCCATCGAAAATGTAGACTGCAAAGGGAATTGATACTGATGGACATGCCTACACAAATTGAAACACATAAGACTGAACACCCTTTTGCAAAATATGTACGTTTACTGGGCAAAGGCAAAACAGGTTCCCGAAACCTTGATTACGATGAAGCAAAAGATGCCATGCGTATGATCCTCAAGGGCGAGGTAAAACCTGAGCAACTGGGAGCCTTCATGATGTTATTACGCTACCAGGAAGAAAGCGCAGAGGAACTTGCCGGGTTTGTCGATGCATCGCGTGAGGTATTCAAGGTTCCTGAAAACATGCCCAGGGTCGATCTTGACTGGTCCAGCTATGCGGGCAAGGCACGCCGCCTCCCCTGGTTCATACTGACATTGCTACTACTGGCAGAGAATGGCATTTCGGTATTGATCCATGGCGAGGGCAATCACACAGCCGGACGTATTTATACAGAAGAAACATTGAACGCTTTAGGTCTTCCCATCGCACACTCTTTTGAAGAAGCCGCGACGCATCTACTGGCAAACAACCTTGCCTACCTGCCATTAAGGGATTTTCTTCCTGAACTTGCACGCATCATGGATTGGAAATGGACACTGGGTTTACGCTCACCGGTGAACACCTTCACCCGCTTGCTAAACCCTTGCCATGCCGACTGTTCCATGCAAGGCATTCATCACCCAGCCTATAAAGACACACACCAGGAAGCATCCCTCATGCTTAAACAACCCCGCATGGCCGTGATCAGAGGTGATGGCGGGGAAACAGAATGGAACCCTGACATGAAAAACCTGGTACGTTATGTCAAGCATCAAGAGGCACAGGAAGAAGAATGGGCGCCATTGTTTAGCAACCGTCACGTAAAGGACAAGGAACTTGATGTCTTAAAACTGGCACGGGTCTGGCGTGGCGAGGAAGACGATGAATATGGAACCGGCGCCATCATTGGCACGGCGGCTATCAC
>CAZPEE010000065.1:0-2943 GCA_964585525.1 uncultured Cocleimonas sp. | reverse complement strand
ACCTGCTTACACATTTGATCCATGCGTTCATCCATCTTGTGGATATGATCCAGCATGCGGTTCACCGTATTGGCAACGGGGTCCGGCATATCCTGCGTCGCACCATAGGCATCAAAGCCCATTTTGTTGGCAATTTTTTCGCGCTTATCCTGAATATCATCACGGCGTACCACTTCCCTGCCAGGCACACCGATAACCGTTGCATTCGGCGGCACTTCTTTAATCACCACGGCATTTGAACCAACACGCACACCATCGTGAAGCGTTATCGGGCCAAGTATTTTTGCACCCGCACCCACAACCACATTATTCGCCAGCGTCGGATGCCGTTTGCCCGGTTTCCAGCTTGTTCCGCCCAGGGTGACACCGTGATACAAAGAACAATCATCACCAATCTCTGCGGTTTCACCAATCACAACACCCATGCCATGATCAATAAAAAAACGCCTGCCAATCACTGCGCCAGGATGAATTTCGATGCCGGTAAAAAGACGCGCAACATTGGATAAAACACGGGCAAACCACTTAAAACCCCTGCCCCACAAGGCATGGCTAAAACGGTGCATGATAATCGCATGAACCCCTGGATAGGTGGTAATAATCTCAAACGTATTACGAGCCGCCGGATCCCGGTCCAGGACGCAGGAAATATCTTCTTTAATGTGTGTGAACATGGTGGGGATTCTATCTTATTTTTCGTACAACGAATATAATTCCCGCTTTCAAATTTTCCTTATTAGCCATGAATCCAGACCTAGACCTGTTACAACCCTACCCGTTCCAAAAAATCGCTGTATTAATGGAAGGTGTAAAACCGGCGGATAAACCCATGGTATCTTTTGCCATTGGCGAGCCCAAACACCCGACACCAAACATCATACTAGATGCCATGCAAGACAACCTGTCAGGCCTTGCCAGCTACCCGTTAACCAAAGGCAATGATGCACTACGCCTTGCCATTGCCAATTGGCTAACGCAGCGATTTCATTTACCCGCCGACACCATTAACCCGGACAAACATATTCTGCCGGTTAATGGTACACGCGAAGCACTGTTTGCCTTTGCCCAGGCGGTAGTAGACAAGACAAAAACAAACCCACAGGTATTAATGCCCAATCCGTTTTACCAGATTTATGAAGGTGCGGCGTTCCTTGCTGGCGCTGAACCTGTCTACCTGCCCTGTACCGAACAAACCGGCTTTAACCCCGACTTTGATGCTGTTCCAGATAAGACCTGGGACAACTGCCAACTACTTTATTTATGTAGCCCCGGCAACCCGACCGGCGCAGTTGTACCGGAACAGCAGATTCGCAAACTACTGGCACTGGCAGAAAAGCACGATTTTATTATTGCCAGCGACGAGTGTTATTCTGAAATTTATTTTGATGAAGGAAAACCACCCGTTGGCTTGCTGGAAGTCGCAGCCAAATCCGGCAACACCGAATTCAAACGTTGCCTGGTTTTCCATAGCCTTTCCAAACGCTCCAATGCACCCGGCCTGCGCTCAGGCTTTGTCGCAGGCGATGCAAACATCATCGAAAAGTTCCTGTTGTACCGCACCTACCACGGCTGCGCCATGCCACCGCCCACGCAAGCCGCCAGCATCGTCGCCTGGCAAGATGAAACCCATGTACTGGACAATAGAAACCAGTACCGCGAAAAATTTGATGCCGTACTCAAAATACTATCACCTGTTATGAACGTACAAAAACCCGAAGCCAGTTTTTACCTGTGGGCGGGGCTGGACGGCTCAGGGATAGATGATGAGGCATTCACCCGTCAAATATACGCACAGGAACATGTAAAAGTCGTGCCTGGCAGCTACCTGTCACGTAAAGCAAACGGATTAAACCCTGGGGAAAAGCGTATCAGAATGGCGCTGGTCGCCACGCTGGATGAATGTATTGAAGGCGCAAACCGGATTGCTAAATTTTTATCCAGCAACCCGCATTAGTCGTTAGCATGTAGCGCCGTATTCAAACCACCCCACAAAGACCCGTCGGTAACGATTGCTTCTACCGAACCTGTTTGGCTGTGTCGTCTGAATAACAAGCCGGACTGACCCGATAAATCACGTGCGGAAACGATACTGCCATCGGGCATTTTAACCTTGGTTCCAGCGGTAAGGTACAAACCGGATTCAACAATACATTCATCGCCGAGTGAAATACCCAGGCCGGCATTGGCGCCGAGGAGGCTTTTCTCACCGATGGAAATCACCTGTTTGCCACCGCCAGACAATGTGCCCATGATGGACGCACCACCACCGATATCCGAACCATCACCAACCACCACGCCAGCACTGATTCGCCCTTCAACCATCGAGTTGCCCAGCGTCCCTGCATTAAAGTTGACAAAGCCTTCATGCATCACGGTCGTGCCGGAAGCCAGGTGCGCACCCAGTCGGATACGGTCGGCATTACCAATGCGTACACCTTCGGGAATCACATAATCGGTCATGCGCGGAAATTTATCCAGCGAAGTCACCGCTAGCTGGTGATCTTCGCTGGCGATCAATTCACGCAGCTTTTCCACATCACCAGGCAATACTGGCCCGGCTGATGTCCAGGCAACATTGGGTAACAAGCCAAAAACACCCTCAAGGTTTATCTGATTTGGCTTGACTGCACATTCAGACAGTAAATGTAAACGTAAATAAGCCTCTTCGGTTGACCTTGGCGCATCGTCCAGCGAGGCAATGTCCACCTCAACAAAATCACTTTTGATCAACCCAACTTTTTGCGCCAGGCAGCTTCTGGCAATTTCTTTATTACTACGGGGAAACCAGGTATCAATCGTTGTGCCTGTGTTGCTGTCAATGTAACGGTGTCCGGTACGCTTGATTGTCATTTTATTCACTACCTAATAGGATTAATCTCAATTGGGTGCGAAGTATACAGCCTCTTTTACTAAACGTGGAGCCAATTTTAGACTAGAATAAAC
>CAZPEE010000064.1:6453-10237 GCA_964585525.1 uncultured Cocleimonas sp. | reverse complement strand
AAAACAAAAAGCGGCCGGATAACCGGCCGCTTAATCGAAATAGCGTAAAACTTATTGTGCAGATGAACTTAACAATTTTAGGTAAGCTACTAATACCTTGATTTCATCATTGCTTAAACGCTTTTCCCAGGAAGGCATTTCACGTTTGATACCACCAGAAATAATCGCTTTAACTGCCTCAACTTTTGCTTCTGGGGTAGTCGCTTCAGGCACATGGGCCTGAGTCCAGATTTTATCTGTCAGGTTGGCAGAACCTAATGCCTTCATACCCGTAGCTGCCGGAGTATGACAGCCTGAACAACCTTTGGTATTAAAGATTTCCTTACCTTTTGCAGCAAGTGCCTTATCATGAGGTTCACCCGAAAGGCTTAATACATAGTTAGCCGCTTCAGTAATTTGCTCATCAGATAAAGTCCCCTTGTGCGCTGGCATATTGCCTTTGCGCCCTTTACGGATGGTCGTTTCAATATCCGCTGCATCACCACCCCATAGCCAGGCATCATCAACCAGGTTTGGGAAGCTACCACGCACACCCTGGCCACCGGATTGGTGACAAGCTGCACAGTAATCACCGAAAATACCCTTACCATAAGCGAGTACAAAAGCACTGCTGTCAGGGTCTTTGGTGACATCAGTCAACGCCATGGCGGCAACCTTTTTTACCATTTTCTGACGTTTCAGCTCATTTGGGTCATTCTGCATTTCATGAGCAAGCAAGGCGCGTGTATTCCAGTGAGTTGTGACCTCTTCACCGGCCTTGTTCTTAAAGGTTACTTTACTTATGCCCTGCATATACCCTTTTTCAGCAAAACCTGTCGGCCAGCTTGGGTACATAATCCAGTAAACAATTGAAAAGATAATGGTGCCGTAAAACGCCCAGAGCCACCAGCGTGGTAACGGGTTGTTAAACTCCATTAATGTGTCATCCCAAACGTGGCCTGTTGTTTCAACGCCTGTTATAGGGTCTTTAATGATCTTGTGTTCGTGTTTATCTGCCATGTTATTTCTCACCTTTTATATGTTGGTGTTCATCCAGCCGTCCCGGTGCACGGCCAAGTTCATCATCCAGAAATGGAATGTTACGATATTCTTCAAAGCGTGCGCTACGTTTCTTATTGCCGTAAACGTAGATAATAATCGCTAAAAAAGTGACGATAAAAATAATCACCGTTACTGCTTTATTATGAGCCATCACCATGAACCATTCGAATATGTCATTCATTCCATGTTTCTCCTGTCAGTTTGCTATTCCGATTAACGGAATTTCACAAACTCCGCTTCGTCATGTGCGCTAAAATCAACCATTGTGCCAAGCACTTGCAAATAAGCAACCAAAGCATCCATTTCACTTAACTTATCAGGGTTACCGTCATAGTTACCTAACTTCGCCTGTTCCATCAAGTTTTTATCTGCCATGTTGATATCCAGCTTTTTGGCAACATCTTCACCAAATTTATCCACGTTGGCATCGTATTCTATTTTGGTTAATGAGTAAGGAACACCTACCGCTTTCAAGGTTCTCATCTTAGCTTGTAAGTCACTGGCATCCAGGTCATTCTTGGATAACCAGGGGTAGTTTGGCATAATAGACTCAGGCACAACAGAGCGCGGTGCAGTCAAATGCTTCACATGCCATGCGCTTGAGTATTTGCCACCAACCCGTGCCAGGTCTGGCCCGGTACGCTTTGAACCCCACTGGAACGGATGGTCATACTGTGATTCTGCTGCTAGTGAGTAGTGGCCATAACGCAATGCCTCATCACGGAACGGACGAATCATTTGAGAGTGACACAAATAACAACCTTCGCGGGTGTAAATATCACGGCCTAGTTGTTCAAGTGGTGTATAGGGCCGTACTGCATCCTTACCCTTGTTGGGCCCATCGGCAACTTTTACATTCTCCACTGTCCCTTCAATGTAAAACAAGGGAACAATTTCGACCAGACCGCCAATACTAATCGCAACCAATGTGAAAATAATCAGCAAGGCCGCGTTAGTTTCTATACTTTCATGTTTCATCATAATAAATTTCTCCTTTAACGACTGCTTAACGCTTACGCCTTAGCTGCTGACGTAACGGCATCAGTTACACGGTCACGTTTGGCAATTGTCATCCAGACGTTGTAAACCATAATCAAGATACCCGATACAAAGAACATACCTGCAACTGCGCGGGCAACTAACGGACCATGCATAAATGCAACAGTTTCAATAAAGCTGTATGCAAGGTTGCCATATTCATCAAATGCGCGAAGCATGAGACCCTGGCCAATACCTGAAACCCACAGAGCTGTGATATAAAGCAGGATACCAATCGTTGCCAGGAAGAAGTGAACGTAGATCAGTTTAACGCTGTGTATGGTCGTATTCCAGATCTTTGGAATCATGTGATACATCGAACCAAAGGTAACCATTGCAACCCAGCCAAGCGCGCCAGAGTGTACATGGCCAACTGTCCAGTCAGTGTAATGGGATAATGCGTTTACGCTTTTCAGTGACATCATTGGGCCTTCAAAGGTAGACATACCGTAGAATGACAATGACGTGATCAGGAACATCATGATGGGGTCAGAACGTAGTTTGTCCCACGCACCTGACAAGGTCATGATACCGTTGATCATACCGCCCCATGAAGGCATCAACAACATGATGGAGAAGGTTGCTGCCAGTGTTGAGGTCCAGTCCGGGATTGCTGTCCAGTGCAAATGGTGAGTACCAACCCACATGTACATGAAGCTTAACGCCCAGAAATGGATGATGGACAAACGATAAGAATAAACCGGACGACCTGCCTGCTTGGGTACGAAGTAATACATCATACCCAGGAAGGCAGCCGTTAGGTAAAAGCCTACCGCGTTATGACCGTACCACCATTGCGTCATTGCATCTTGCGCACCTGAAAACAGGCTGTATGACTTTAGGCCAAAGAAACTAACAGGAACCGCCAGGTTGTTAAAGATATGCAACAGTGCTACCGCAAGGATAAAGCTCATGAAGAACCAGTTGGCAACATAGATATGTGGCTGGTTACGCTTTAACAGTGTCATCGTGTAAATCAGGAAGTAAACCACCCAGACGACCGTAATCATTAAATCGACATACCACTCAGGTTCCGCGTACTCACGCCCTTGCGTAATACCCATGAGATAACCAACACCCGCGATTGTCACGGCAGCATTCCATCCCCAGAAGGTAAAATTGGCAAGCCCTGAACCCCACAGACGGGTTTGACAGGTACGCTGGACAATATAATAAGAGGTTGCAAAAAGCGCATTACCACCAAATCCAAAGATAACACCACTGGTGTGTAACGGTCGTAAACGACCAAAGGTAATCTGCGCAATATCAAAGTTAAGGAACGGCCATGCCAGTTCCGAAGCAATATAGGTTCCTGCTGTCATACCAGCAACACCCCAGAAAAGCGCCATTAAGGCAAACTTTTTTACGATATCGTAGTTATATTGTTCTATAGCACCGCTTGAGACACCAGCCCCAGCCTTTGCACTATCCATTACTGCACTGTTAGCCATCTTCAGACCTCTATGTTTTATGACAAATTGTTGATGAAGATTAGATTTTATCAAGCTGGGAAAATCCGTCCTTGATAAAACACAATCCACATTAGTAATTACTAATAAATACTATGAAAGTGGCGCGAGAATACAACAAAATTGAACTTAATGAAAATATTATCATCCTATTCTGAGCAGAATTTTATTGAAATTCGATGTAGAACAAAAAACATTGACATAGGTCAACTAATGCAAAATAAATCGTCAAAAAA
>CAZPEE010000064.1:1346-6353 GCA_964585525.1 uncultured Cocleimonas sp. | reverse complement strand
AACCAATAACCAAACCAGGCCAGTGTTTATCATTGCAATAAACACAGCCGCAGAACCCATATCCTTAGCCCTGCCTGATAATTCATGAATTTCACCACCAAAACGATCAACCACTGCTTCAATTGCTGAATTTAACAACTCCACAATTAACAGTAACAAGACACTGCCAATCAACAACGCCTTTTCAAGTCCCGATTCACCCAGCCAAAGTGCGAGTGGTGTTGAAACCAGCAGTAAAAAAACTTCCTGGCGGAATGCTTCTTCATGCTTATAGGCGGCTTTCAGGCCCAAAACGGTAAACTGAAACGCCTTGATCCAGCGCGTTATGCCTGTGTTTCCACTACCTGCCATGGTGTCACCTTATTGATAACTTTCAATGGGTGCGCAGGAGCATAGCAGATTTCGGTCGCCATACACATTATCCACGCGGTTGACACTTGGCCAAAACTTGGACGTTTTGATAATACCTTTGGGGAAGAATGCTATTTGCTGCGTATAAGGATGATTCCAGCCTGTCCCAATATCGGCAACGGAATGAGGCGCATTCACCAGTGGGTTATCATCTAGCGGCCAATCTCCATTCTGGACGTTGGTGATTTCTTCACGGATGGCAATCATGGCATCGCAGAAACGATCCAGCTCGTATTTCGATTCGGATTCGGTCGGCTCAATCATTAACGTCCCTGCCACGGGAAATGACATGGTGGGCGCATGGAAGCCATAATCCATCAAACGCTTGGCGATATCTTCTTCTGTGATACCGGAGGCTTCTTTCAGCGGACGAATATCAATAATACATTCATGGGCTACCGTTCCCTGCGCACCCCGGTATAAAACAGGATAATGTGCAGCAAGACGCTCGGTTACATAATTGGCGTTTAAAATTGCCATTTTAGTCACAAGTGTATTACCTGTCGCACCCAGCATTTTCATATACATCCATGATACCGGCAGAATCGAGGCACTACCAAACGGTGCGGCGGATACCGCATAGGTGGTTGCCTCATCCGTATCACGACTGGCCACATGCCCTGGCAAAAACGGCGCAAGGTGCTTGCGCACACCAATCGGCCCAACACCCGGCCCACCACCACCGTGCGGAATGGCAAAGGTTTTATGCAGGTTTAAATGCGACACATCCGAACCAAACAAGCCCGGCTTGGACAAACCAACCTGCGCATTCATGTTGGCACCATCAAGATAGACCTGTCCACCGTTGTCGTGGATAATGTCACACACTTCGACAATCGCCTCCTCAAATACGCCATGCGTTGAGGGATAGGTGACCATGATGCAGGCAAGGTCATCTTTATGCGCCTTTGCTTTTTCGCGCAAATCTGCCAGATCAATATTGCCTTGTTGATCACACTTGACCAGCACAATTTTCATTTTTGCCATCGCCGCCGATGCCGGGTTAGTGCCATGTGCAGAGGTCGGAATCAAACAGATATTGCGATGCCCCTGCCCGATACTTTCGTTATAACGGTTAATGGCAAGCAGCCCGGCATATTCACCCTGTGCGCCGGAATTGGGTTGCATCGACACGGCATCATAACCCGTGATTTCGGCAAGCCATTTTGCCAGTTCGTCGATCATTTGCTGGTAGCCAGCTGTTTGCCCGGCAGGCGCAAACGGATGGATAGAGGAAAATTCAGGCCAGCTCACCGGCATCAGCTCGCTGGCAGAGTTAAGCTTCATGGTGCAGGAACCCAACGGTATCATGGCATGCACCAGCGATAAATCCTTGTTTTCCAGGCGTTTTAAATAACGCATCATTTCTGTTTCGGTATGATGTTGATTAAAAACCTGATGGCTTAAGAAATCGCTTTGGCGCACATACGCTTCCGGGATGCCTGACTCACATTGTTGTTTAAGTATTTGCCGGTCAATCGCATCAACCGTAAAGGAATGTTCATGAAAAAATAAATCAAACAGTGTTTCAACATCCGCGATACTTTTGGTTTCATCAAAACTGACACCCAGCTTGTCATCATCGACAAGGCGCAAGTTAATGCCTTTTTCAAGTGCTGCCTGGTAGATTTCTGACTGGCGTTTGCCAACAGCAACCGTCAATGTATCAAACCAGGAGGTATTCACCAGGTATTCACCATCTGCCAAATCACTCTGGCGCACCGCGGCGGCAAAAATACTGGTGAGTCGGTTAATGCGCCCGGCGATTGCTTTTAACCCTTTGGCACCATGATAAACCGCGTAAAAACCGGCCATATTCGCCAGCAATGCCTGTGCGGTACATATATTGGAGGTCGCTTTCTCGCGGCGGATATGCTGCTCGCGGGTTTGCATTGCCATGCGCAATGCCGGGTTGCCTTTACTATCTACAGAAACACCAATGACACGCCCCGGAATGGAGCGCTTTAATGTATCACGTACCGCAAAAAAAGCCGCATGTGGCCCGCCAAAGCCCATCGGAACACCAAAGCGTTGCGAATTGCCAAAGACAATATCCGCACCCATTTCACCGGGAGACTTTAACATCACCAATGCCATCAGGTCGGATGCTACACAGACCAGTGCTTTTTGCTTATGCGCCTGTGCAATAATCGGCTCAATATCATCAATATTGCCGGTATTGCCCGGATACTGGAGTAATACACCAAACACGTCATGTTGTTCAAGCTCGGTTTGTGGATCACCAATAATCAGGTCAAAGCCAAAATACTGGGCGCGTGTTTTAAGCACATCCAGGGTTTGCGGAAAGACATCATCAGCGACAAAAAATTTATCGCTTTTTAGGCGGTTTGAACGCTTGCACAAGGCCATCGCTTCTGCTGCAGCCGTTGCCTCATCCAGCAAAGAGGCATTCGCCAGTTCCATGCCGGTTAAATCGATCACCATCTGCTGGAAATTCAGCAAAGCTTCCAAACGCCCTTGTGAAATTTCCGGCTGGTAAGGCGTGTAAGCCGTATACCAGCCCGGATTTTCCAGCACATTGCGCTGAATGACCGGCGGCACTATTGTGTCGTAATAACCCATACCGATGAAAGAGGTGTTGACCTTATTGTTTGCTGCAATGTCACGCAAGGCATCAAGTGCCTCCTTTTCGCTGCAAGGATCATCAAGATTTAACGGCTCATGCAGGCGAATGCTTTCTGGCACCGTTTTATCAATCAATTCATCAAGGGACGCGACACCAACCGTTTCCAGCATGACAGGTATGTCTTCTGCCTGGGGGCCAATATGGCGCACTGTAAAATCGTCATGCTGCAAAAGTGTATTGAGGGGGGTATTTTTCATGGGATGTTGTTGGAGTTGGTGTTGTTGTTAAAGGTTGGCATGATAAAAAATCAAAAAACGCACAGAGAACCTTATGGAAAAGGCTCTCTGTGGTTAAATGTTTGGGTTTATTCCTGGCACTCTAATGCGTAGGCATCGGCATCCAGTAGCTCATCCAGATCATCCATGGAAACCGGTTTAATCGTGAAAATCCAGCCTTCGCCAAAGGGCGCGCTGTTGATCAGCTCTGGTTCTGAATCAAGTTCTTCATTCACTTCTGTTACCTCACCCTCAATCGGGCAATACAAATCCGATGCAGCCTTAACAGACTCAATTACGCCACAGCTTTCCTCTGCGGTGTAGCCATTTTCCACTTCGGGTAGTTCGACATAGACAACATCACCTAATAAAGATTGCGCGTGATCAGTGATACCAACGGTAACCGTACCATCGCCATTATCACGAACCCACTCGTGTGATTTCGTATATTTTAAATCTTCCGGGTTTCCATTACTCATTTTATACTCCTTAAATTTTTCAGATGTAAACGTCTTACACTAAAGCTTTACCGTTACGGACAAAAGGTGGCCTGACAATCTTTGCGGCAAGCTGCTTGCCCCGAATGTCGACATGGCAACTATCTGTAGCATCTGCCGGAATACGTGCCAGTGCGATAGACACGCCCAGCGTGGGTGAAAACGAACCGCTGGTAATTTCACCCTCGCCCTGTGCAGTCATCACTTTCTGGTGCGAGCGTAACACGCCCTTATCCTGCAAAACCAGACCAACCAGTTTTTGTTTTGAACCCTCGGCTTTTTCTTTTTCCAGTGCGGAACGGCCAATAAACTGGCGTTCAGCAGGTTCCCAGGCAACCGTCCACCCCATTCCAGCCTGTAATGGTGATATATTTTCATCCATATCGGTGCCGTAAAGGTTCATGCCCGCTTCCAGGCGCAGGGTATCACGAGCCCCAAGGCCAATGGGCTTAACACCCTGGGCAAGTAGTTTATCCCAAAACGCCGCTGCCTTGTTATTGGGCAGCATGATTTCAAACCCATCTTCACCCGTGTAACCGGTTCGGGCAATGAAACTCTCATCCAGTGGTGTGCCGAAAAAGGGCTTCAACGCAGCAACCTTTTCAACATCACCTTCAGGCAAGGTTGCCAACACTTTTTGCCGGGCATTCGGGCCTTGAACCGCAACCATGGCGAGGTCATCACGCTCCTTCATGGACAGGTCATAGTTTTGCGCCTGTTCAGTGATCCACTTGATGTCTTTATCGCGGGTTGCCGCATTGACCACCATGCGGTAGTCATCATCTGCCAGATAATAAACAATCAAATCATCAATCACACCACCTTCGTGGTTGAGCATGCCACTATAAAGCGCCTTACCCGGTTGTGTTAACTTGGCAACATCATTTGCCAATAGATGCTGTAAAAAAGCTTTAACATCCTTGCCTTTAAAATCCAGCACCACCATGTGCGATACATCAAACATACCGGCATCTTCGCGCACCTGTTTGTGCTCTTTGACTTGTGAACCGTAATTGATGGGCATTTCCCAACCGGCAAAATCAACCATCTTGCCATTGGATTCGAGGTGTTTATCATAAAGCGGGGTGCGTTGTGGTTGTAGGAGTGTAGCAGTTTGTGACTCGGACATGAGGGTATTCCTTAGTGTGTACTAACTTAGTAATAACAATAACCATAAAAAAAGGGCGGCAGGTACGAATACCTGCCGCCCCTCTGTCCGGTTACCTGAGAGATTCCC